>DZDC01000079.1:0-6531 GCA_022736595.1 Draconibacterium orientale
GAATCTTAAATCTATTGTAACTTTTTGTCATGTACTAAGCTGAAAATATCAATTTAAGTTAGTCGAAGTACAGGCTTAAATTATATGACTATTAATACACAAATCATTACAATTACCTAAAATTTAGTGTTTTACGTAGTTATCTATTCTATCTTAGATTAAAGCCAAGCCTTTAAAAAGAACTTGGATTTTAATCAATATATAATGTTGAATATAATGAGCAATAAATAGTATATTTGCACTTTTAATTAAACATTATGAGCAAAGCTATTTTATTTCCTAAGGGAAAACGAATTCTTCAAGAAGTTGGGGAGAATATCAAGCTTGCCAGATTGCGGCGAAACTACAGCACAATGCAGGTGGCTGAGCGGGCAAATATTTCGCGAAACACGCTGCTGTCCATCGAAAAGGGCTCTGAGAGAGTAAGCATTGGTGCTTATTTTGTAGCCATGCACGTATTAGGGCTTGAAAACGATTTTTTGCTGCTGGCTAAAGATGATGTTTTGGGGAGAAAAATTCAGGATGCAAATTTGCCAAACCGCAACCGAGCCTCGAAAAAGTAGAGTTATGGCAAAAACGAAAAGCAACCGGCGCGAAATAATAGTTTACAGCGATTGGGAAATTTTTCCGGAACCCACTTTGATGGGAACTTTATACGCTGAAATAGTCCGTGGAAAAGAAATTTTCTCCTTCGAGTACTCCAAAAAATGGTTGGAATCGGGCTTCGCTCAAATACTTGATCCCTATTTATACTTAGACGCTCATTTACAATACCTTGCTGATGAGAAGCCCAATTTCGGCCTGTTTTTAGATTCATCGCCCGACAGGTGGGGGCGTTTGCTGATGAAAAGACGTGAAGCTGCTTACGCCAGATTAGAAAATAGGGCAGAGAAACATTTGTACGAAACAGATTTCTTACTCGGGGTTTATGACGATTACCGAATGGGGGCACTTCGCTTTAAAACCGATAAAAGCGGGAATTTCCAAAACGATGATAAAAAGTTGGCAGCCCCACCTTGGACTTCGTTGCGCACTTTAGAAGAAATCAGCATGAAATTGGAAGATGATAACGCTGTGGACGACCCCGATTATCTTAAATGGCTAAACATGCTGCTCCAGCCGGGCTCGTCTTTAGGTGGGGCAAGGCCAAAAGCGAGTGTAACGGATGAAAATGGTCATTTGTGGATTGCCAAATTTCCGAGCAAAGCAGACTCCATAGATATTGGTGGTTGGGAAATTTTGGCGAACAAGCTTGCCATAATGTCGGGAATAAATGTAGCAACAGCGCATGTACAAAAGTTCTCGGGCACACACCATACCTTTTTAACCAAGCGATTTGACCGATTGAAAACAGGTCGGAGAATCCATTTTGCTTCGGCAATGACCTTGCTAGGCTATTCGGATGGAGAGGATTTTCGACTTGGGATCAGTTACCTCGACATGGCCGAATTTATAAGCCAACAAGGTGCCGATGCCAAGGCTGATCTTGAAGAACTTTGGAGGAGAATCGTGTTTTCGATAGCCATTTCAAATACCGATGACCACCTAAGGAATCATGGTTTTATCTTAACCCCAAAAGGTTGGCGTCTCTCACCTGCTTACGATATTAATCCAGTGCCCAATAGCACCGGGCTTAAATTGAATATAAGTGAGACCGAAAATTCATTGGATATGAGCCTAGTCCTAAAGGTGAAAGATTTCTTTAGGATTTCCGATGCTAAAGCAAATGAAATTTTGAGCCAAATAATTGAATCAGTCGGCAAATGGAAAAATATTGCTGATAACTTGAAACTCCCTAAAAATGAGCAAGAAATAATGAAAAGCGCATTTAACAACCGATAGAGTTAAGATTTAAAACCACCACTACCACGAGTTTTCACTCCCTCTGAAAGCCACAACTCCCATGTTTTTCAGGTCTATAAAGAGCTTTTATATTTTTATGGAATCAAAATTAGTGCTTTTATTGATTTTCCCTTCGGTAAACTACATCTCCAAATTTAATGGAAGTAGCTTGTCTATTTCATTTTCGGGGTAGGAGTTTATTGAGGAGAGAACATGTTTGAGGTAATCAAAAAAGGGTTCTATTTTCGATAAAATCTCCGTGCTGATAACTTCAACTCTGCCTAATCCAGTACAGAAGCTTGGCCATTGCCAACAGGTTTTCTTTCGCAAACTCCCTATGAGTTTGCCACTTCGCTGCCATAAGTTCACGATCTCTATGATTTGTTCATGCTTTTCTGCTAATTTCATTTCATTCGATTTTGAAAAAGGCAAAATTCAAGATTTGTAGGCTTGATCACAAGATGTGGTTTACCATAGGGGTATAATAATTCTATTGAATTTCATTTTTAATTTAAGTGTTATTCTAATTCAGGTATTCACATTTTTTTACTTTTGTCACCAAACGTTTAACCTTTTTCCCATGATAGACCACAAAACTGCTTAGGTAGCTTTCAAAGAGATTGAATCGACCAAATTAGACGCATTGCGTAGGGGATTGCTAAAGGCTGCCATTCGCTATGTAAACATCCGCTTTGAGAGCGAGCTGCTCAGCTTGGAGGAAAAATTGGAGCGCGACAGCGAACGCACCATAGCTCATAATGCCTTTATCGCCACCTGAGATATTCTCGCCAGAAATATGGCTCAAACCGGTGAATCGGCCCTGTGGCGCCAACTCCTCACCTCCGACCTTAAAATCATCGGAGACTTCGCCTGCTACTTGGTGGCTTTTGTGGGGGTGAAGAATAGGTAGGTTAGGTGTAGGCTTTATTCAATCTTTAAGACTCAGTGGTAATTGATTAGCGACTCTAACATCAATACTCAATTGCCTCCAATTTCATTCGATTTTGAAAAAGGCAAAAATCAAGATTCGCAGCCTAGCTCACAGGATGCAGTTTACCGTAGGGATATAAAAAAAGAGAGCCTTGTTGAACTCTCCTTTTTAACTTTCCATTTAAGGGCTTATCGGCCACTAAGCGATTTAGGAATTCGGCCATTTTTAATGGCTTCGCTACGAAGTCTCCGACCCGCAATTCGTTCTACCATGGCTCCAATTTCAAGTACTTTGTCAATGTCGAGGTTGGTTTCTATTCCCATTTCATCCATCATCACTACCATATCTTCGGTACTTACCAAACCTACTAAATTACTGTCTTTGTAGTAATAAGCGCCAGTTCCGGCCACAGGTACTCCACTTACAAAATTGGCAGGCTGCCCACCAATGCCTCCCATGGTAGATTCGTAATTGGTCATTCCGGCTTGTAAGGCAGCCAAAACATTGGCCAATCCCCAACCGCGTGTGGTATGGAAGTGAACGATATGTTTATCGGGTTTACCAAAATGATCGAGCAGCATGCTAAAATATTTATACACTCGGTCGGGAGATGCGCTGCCATCGTGGTCGGCATGTTCCACATCATTGGCACCAATATTAATCCAACGTTGAGCAAATTCAATGGCTTTACTCATTTCTGTAGGGCCTTCGATGGGGCATCCCCATATCGTACTTACTGTGCCATTTACCTTGATACCAGCGGCTTGGGCTTTGGGAATCCACTCCTCGGCCATTTTCCAGTATTCGGATAGGCTTAAGCCCGAATTTTTCTTATGGTGCGATTCGCTGGTGCTAACCATCAGTAAAATGCGATCGGGACCAAATCCTTCTTTCTTCGCTTCAATGGCTCTTTCGATGGCCTTCTCACGAATGGTAATTCCGGTAAGACTTACACTGTCGATGAGGTGAGCTACCTTTTTGCTATTGCGGATCCCTTTAAAAAGGGCATCTGCATCTTTAAATTGGGGCATGCCTGAAGGGTTTCCAAAATTGGAAACTTCCACGTGTTTAAAGCCTGCCAAAATTAATTGTTCTAAAGTCCAGAGCTTGGCCTCGGTTGGGATAAAGATTTCTTCGTGCTGAAAACCATCGCGAACGGTGATATCGCCAATGGTAACTTTTTTAGGATAATTCATAATATTTTCAATTTTTTAAAATTTCATTTCAGGAATAACGCCCTCAATAATAAGAGGTGCGCCGGTGGCAGCCACAATTTCTTCTACGCTTACACCAGGGGCTCTTTCTATGAGCCTAAAACCTTTCTCAGTAACTTCAACCACCGCTAAATCTGATACGATTTTCTTTACACAATTGACCCCTGTGAGAGGTAAGTCACACTTTTTCTTGAGTTTAGGAGTGCCATCTTTATCAGTATGGGTTGTGGCTACAATAATATTACGTGCAGCAGCTACCAAATCCATGGCTCCACCCATGCCTTTCACCATTTTTCCTGGAATTTTCCATGAGCTAATGTCTCCGCGCTCCGAAACTTCAAAAGCACCCAGAACAGTAAGATCGATATGCCCACCACGAATCATCGCAAAACTCAAGGAAGAGTCGAAAAAAGCTGCGCCAGGAGTGTAAGTTACCGTTTGCTTTCCTGCATTGATGAGGTCGGCATCCTCTTTTCCTTTTTCAGGAAAAGGCCCAATACCTAAAAGACCGTTTTCGGATTGCAAAACCACATCCATGCCTGCTGGAATATAGTTGGCTACCAAGGTGGGAATTCCAATTCCCAAATTTACGTAATACCCATCTTTAAGTTCCTGGGCAATACGCTGTGCTATTTGATTTTTATCTAATGCCATTCTTTTGAAATTTAAATAGTTTTACTAACGTGTCGTTACAAATTCGATGCGTTTTTCGTAATTCTCGCCTTTGAAAATTCGTTGAATAAATACGCCAGGAAGGTGAATCTGATTGGGGTCAAGTTGTCCAACCTCAACCAATTCTTCAACTTCGGCAATGGTAATTTTACCCGCCATTCCCATAGATTGGTTAAAATTATTGGCTGTATGCCTGAAAATCAAATTGCCTGATTTATCACCTTTCCAAGCCTTAATGATAGAGAAATCAGCTTTTAAAGCATGCTCCAAAATATGAGGTTTACCATCAAAAACACGTACTTCTTTTCCTTCGGCTACCTCTGTGCCAAACCCAGCGGGAACAAAAAAGGCTGGTATGCCTGCTCCGCCAGCTCTAATACGTTCGGCAAGTGTGCCTTGAGGATTGAGTTCAACTTCTAATTCGCCACTCAACATTTGGCGTTCAAACTCTTTGTTTTCACCTACATAACTGCTAATCATCTTTTTAATTTGTCGATTGCGAAGCAATAGACCTAATCCGAAATCATCTACACCTGCATTGTTTGAGATACACGTAAGTCCTTTTACACCTTTATCAACCAGTGCTAAAATTGAATTTTCGGGAATGCCACTCAAGCCGAAACCACCCACCATCAAGGTCATCTGATCTTGAATATCGGCAATGGCTTCTTGAGCATTTTTTACAACTTTATTCATATTTATCAATTAAAATATTATTAACAACCTAAATATCTACTAATTACCAATCTCTGAATTTCACTGGTTCCTTCGCCGATTTGCAATAAACGTTGATCGCGGTAGAAGCGTTCAACAGCATAATCTTTCATTAAACCATAGCCGCCATGTATTTGAACGGCTTCGTCGGCCACTTCTTTTGCAACTTCAGAACAATAAAGCTTCGACATGGCAGCCTCCATTGCAAAGGGCTTATGATGATCCTTTAACCAGCAGGCTTTGTAAAGTAGATTTCGAGCCAGTTCTATTTTAAGAGCCATATCAGCCAATTTGAAAGCGTTGATTTGAAATTTTGCAATGGATTTTCCAAATTGTTTACGCTCTTGAGCGTAAGAAAGTGCTGCTTCAAAAGCACCTTGTGCTGCTCCCAATCCCATGGCAGCAATGCTCAATCGACCATTGTCTAAAGTTGAGAGCATTATTTTTGAACCTTGACCCATCTCGCCTAATAAATTGGAGGCTGGTACTTTGCATTCGTCAAAATACAATTCGGCGGTGTCAGAGGCACGCCACATCATTTTGTTATGCATGGTTTTTTGGGTAAACCCGGGAGTATCTTTATCTACAATGATGCAAGTATATTCCTTTTTCCCATCTTCATGAACTTTAGTTACGGCTTGCACAGTAGTACCGATATTGAAATCGTTGCTGCCATTGGTAATAAAGATTTTTGAACCATTGATAATCCACTGGTTATCTTTAAGTTTGGCAACCGTCTTGGTTCCTCTTGAATCGCTTCCGGCTCCAGGCTCGGTTAGCCCAAAACCCCAAAGGCCTTCACCAGTACAAAGCTTAGGCAAGTAATGATGTTTTTGCTCTTCTGTTCCATAATAATATAATGGTCCAATACCCAGCGAATTATGAGCAGCCAAGGTTGCAGCCTGCGAACCATCGACCCGAGCCAATTCCTCTACGGCTATAATGTAACTTAAAGTATCCATTCCTTGCCCACCATAAGCTTCGGGCAAATACATTCCAAAGAGTCCCAATTGGCCCATTTTACGAGTAATTTCGTAAGAGAATTGGGCCTTTTCGTCCAATTCTTGAGCGATGGGTTTAATTTCACTTTCAGCAAAATCTCGAACGGTTTGCCGTATCAACTTTTGCTCTTCTGATAAATCGAAATTCATATATTTT
>DZDC01000079.1:6631-9002 GCA_022736595.1 Draconibacterium orientale
TGGTTTTCAAAATTCCAAGTACTTGAACTTCCATTATTTTCGATGCATCGGAAATGGTATTTGTTTTCGTTACTGAAAACTTCAATGGCAGGATTAACTCTCCAATAGCCCATTTGATTCCAAATGGAATTAGGTTTTAATCGGGTACTTTCCAAATGATACATAAGGTAAGCCAATGCCAATTCTTCAGGTTTAAGACTCTGTTTACGATTAATTATATTTTGCTTAAATGCTTCAATTTGCAAATCACAAAACTTAGTACTTATTTGATTATTAATAAAATAGGAGCTATTAAGTAATTCAATCAAGTAAGAAATATTGGTTCCAATACCATGGATAATGTAATGATTGAGTGCGTGAATAAGTTTTTCGATAGCCATTTCTCGACTGGGAGCATAAGCAATAACTTTACTAATCATTGGATCAAAAAAGCTATGAATGGTGGCTGGCTCAACCAAGGCAGTATCAATGCGAATGCTTTTTTCTGTGGGTTGCTTTAGGAATGTGATTTCTCCTGGAGAGGGTCTAAAATCAAATTCAGGTTCCTCGGCATAAACACGAGCTTCAATGGCGTGACCTTTTTGTACAATCTGATCTTGGGTAAAACGTAAAGGGTTTCCAGCGGCTACCAAAATTTGCTCTTTCACTAAATCTACCGATGTAACCATTTCTGTAACAGGATGTTCTACTTGAATGCGGGTATTCATCTCCAAGAAGTAATAATTCAGATTCGGATCTACTAAAAACTCAATAGTGCCTACGCTATCGTATCCAATGGCTTTTGAAATAGCAACAGCTGAAGCGCCCATCTTTAATCGGGTTTCTTGGTTTAAAGTAGGCGAGGGGGACTCTTCAATTATTTTTTGATAACGCCGTTGCAGGCTGCATTCTCTTTCAAAAAGATGAATAACATTACCCTGTTTATCTCCCAAGACTTGAATTTCGATATGACGTGGATTTTCGATAAATTGCTCTATAAATACTTCAGCATTACCAAAATAAGCAAGAGCTTCGCGGCTTGTACTTTCGATGGTTTCATCCAGTTCGTCTAAGGTTTTTACCAATCGCATTCCTTTACCACCGCCACCGGCAGCCGCTTTTACTAGCAAGGGTAACGGAATATTGCGAGCTTCCTTTTTTAAGGTTTCGATATTGCCGGTAACTCCTTTAGTCATGGGTACTTTTAAGTTTGCCACAAAAGCGCGCGACTCAACCTTGTTGCCCATTAATTTAATCGCTTGAACATGAGGCCCAATGAAGACAATGCCATTTTGCAAGCATGCTTCAATTAGTTTGGGGTTTTCTGAAAGAAACCCGTAGCCTGGATGGATTGCATCTGCCTTAGATTTTAGAGCAACTTCAATAATCTTGTCAATATTTAAGTAGCTATCGTGCAATTCTTTAGAGCCAATATGGTAGGCTTCGTCTGCCATTTTAACATGGAGTGCATTTTGATCAGGGTCTGAAAAGATGGCTACCGTTTTTATTCCCAAATCATGGGCTGCTTTGATAATTCTAACTGCAATTTCGCCTCGGTTAGCTATCAGTATTTTGTTAAAAATCTTCATGTTTTACCTTATTTAACCCAGTTAGGTTTACGTTTTTCGAGAAAAGCAGCCATGCCTTCTTGACCTTCTTCAGAGGCTCGAATATCGGCAATCATTTTTGCAGTATAGGAAATGGCATCGTCGAGATTTAAGGCATTACTGATATCATATAAGAGGTTTTTGCAATGTCCAATAGCCTTGGGTCCACTGGTTAATAGCAATGAAATAAGCTCATGAATATGAGGTTCAATGGCTTCGCTGGGCATAGATTTATTCACCAGCTTGTGTTTTTCTGCTTCAGATCCTTTAAATCTCTTTCCGGTGAGCATCAATTCTTTACTTGAATATTCTCCGACACGTTTGGTGACGTAGGGCGAAATACATGCGGGAACAATTCCTATTTTCACTTCACTTAATGAAAATGTGGTTTCATTATCAGCAAAGGCGAAATCACAGGCGGCTAATAACCCATTGGCTCCACCAATGGCAGCCCCGTGCACCCATGCAATGGTTGGCAGTGGACAAGTGTAAATTTTGTGAAAGCAAATGCTCAGGTTTAAGCTTTCTTTGTAATTTTCCTCATAGCTGTATTGTGCCACATTGCGCATCCAATTAAGGTCGGCTCCGGCGCAGAATGATTTACCTTTTCCTCTTAGAATCAATACTCTAACATCAGGATATTGACTAATATTTTCGAAGAAGTGAATGATTTCACTGATCATTACTTCATTAAATGCATTGTGTATTTCGGGTCGATTGAGCCAAATGGTACCCACTTGCTTATTTATTTCGAATTCAATGGTTTTATAGTTGTGCATAGGTTT
>DZDC01000079.1:9102-10665 GCA_022736595.1 Draconibacterium orientale
TCCCCACCCATAACCGAGATCTTGGCATTGGGCCACATAAAAAGCAATCGAGGATCGTAAGCTCTTCCAGCCATAGCGTAGTTTCCTGCTCCAAAAGAACCACCAAAAACTACCGTAAATTTGGGAACATTAGCATTGGCCACTGCATGTACAAACTTAGCCCCATCGCGTGCAATTCCATTGCGCTCGTATTCCTTGCCAACAATGAAACCAGTAATGTTCTGAAGGAAAAGAATAGGGATATTTCTCTTAGAACAAAGTTCAACAAAATGAGCTCCTTTGAGTGCAGTTTCTGAAAACAAAACGCCATTGCTGGCAATGATTCCCACAGGAAATCCCATGATGTGTGCAAAACCGGTGACAATGGTGGGAGCGTAGCGGGCTTTAAATTCGTGAAAACGACTTCCATCCACAATACGGGCAATAATCTCTTTGGCATCCACAGGTTTTTTTAGGTCAATAGGAGCGAGGCCATAAAGTTCTTTTGGGTCGTAATAAGGCTCCTCTATGGGTTGAATATCAAGTTTCTGACGGTGATTGTAGTCGAGGTTTTCGAAAATGTTTCTACAAATTTGCAATGCATGTCGATCGTCAAGGGCATAATGGTCAGAAACTCCCGAAATTCGGGTGTGAACATCTGCACCACCAAGTTCTTCTGCGGTAACCTCTTCACCAGTAGCGGCTTTAACCAAAGGTGGACCGCCTATGAAAATGGTTCCTTGGTCTTTTACAATAATGGTTTCGTCGCTCATGGCGGGCACGTAAGCGCCTCCAGCGGTGCAACTTCCCATCACTATCGCAATTTGAGGAATCCCTGCTGCTGACATGCGCGCTTGATTGAAGAAAAATCGGCCAAAGTCAAAGCGATCGGGAAAAACATTGGATTGCTCGGGTAAAAATACGCCTCCAGAATCCACCATATAAACACAGGGTAGGTGGTTCTCCATGGCAATTTCTTGGGCTCTTACATGCTTTTTAATGGTTTCCTTAATATAGGTACCTCCTTTTACAGTGGCATCATTTGCAATAATAATGGTCTCGCGACCGTGGATTACTCCAATACCGGTTACAATGCCTGCTGATGGAAACTGATTGTCGTAATGTCCGTAGGCTGCCATGGTAGATAACTCGAGAAAGGGAGTGTTAGGATCCACCAGCAAATCAATACGTTCACGAGCAAGAAGTTTGCCTCTACTTTTGTGCTTTTCGATACTTTTTGGTGCATTTCCTTCAACAACGGATTGTTGTTTTTGGCGAAATTCCATAAGAATTTTCTGATATCCCAACTGATGATTTTTAAACTCGTCAGATTGGGTATCAATCTTCGATTCAATTCGATACAAGGTATTTAGGTTTTAAGTGTTTGAATATGGTTTTGTGTAGAGATCTATACTTAGGATAGTATTACTCTGGCTTCAAAGATATGAAAAAAATGAAATTTCAAACGGTTTTATTGTTACTTATTGTTTTTTTTTTGTTGAATCCTGAATTTTGAATTTATAAGAATGTTCTTAGTACATGACAAAAAGTTACAATAGATTTAAGATTCGACTATATTGTTGA
>DZDC01000080.1 GCA_022736595.1 Draconibacterium orientale
CAAATTTTGAATTTGTACGAGCTTGAAAAAAAGAGGGGTTTTTATACCGGACTCAAGTATTATAATGAAAAAAGCCATCACTAAGGATGGCTTTTTTTCTATCTAAAATATTTTATTTAGAACATTTCTCTTCCGGTGAAAAAGAAACTCATTTCAATTTTTGCATTCTCATCACTGTCTGATCCGTGAATGGCATTTTCGCCGATATTGGTGCCATACATTTTGCGAATGGTTCCTTCTGCAGCTTCAGCAGGATTGGTGGATCCAATATAATTACGATATGCTTCCACAGCATTTTCTTTTTCAATCACCATTGCCATGATAGGACCTGATGACATAAATGAAGTTAATTCTTCAAAAAATGGACGACCACGATGAATACCATAAAAAGCTTCAGCTTCAGCTTTGCTTAATTGGGTCATTTTAGCAGCAATAATTTTAAAGCCTCCCTCAACAATTTTATTCATGATGGGTGCCATATAGCCTTTGCGCATGGCAGTGGGCTTAATCATGGTATAGGTTCTGTTTCCTGACATTTCTGTTAATTTTATTAAGTTAATAGGCCGCAAAAGTAAAGGTTTTTATCAAAATAGCAACCTCTGTCTTGTTAAGAAAAGGCTTATTTATAAACTTCATTAAGATATTGAGCTGTAATGCCTTTGCCCGACTTAATTACCTCAATTGGACTTCCTTGATTCATAATTTGTCCTCCACCATGTCCGCCTTCAGGCCCAATATCGATGATGTGATCGGCAATTTTTATTACATCTAAATTGTGTTCAATAATGATAATGGTATTGCCTTTATCGGCAAGTTTATTTAAAACTTTAAGCAAAACCGACACATCTTCAAAATGCAATCCGGTGGTGGGTTCATCAAGAATGTAAAGGGTTTTACCCGTATCGGTTTTTGATAGTTCCGTAGCCAACTTTACCCTTTGAGCTTCACCTCCCGAAAGGGTTGTAGATGCTTGTCCCAAGGTAATATATCCCAATCCTACATCTTGCAAGGTTTTGATTTTTCTTAAGATGGATGGATGATTTTCGAAATAATCTACGGCCAAGTTGATGGTTAATTCCAAAACATCATTAATGCTTTTACCTTTAAAACGAATTTCTAAGGTTTCACGGTTGTATCGTTTACCATAACATTCGTCGCAATGGACATATACATCGGGCAAAAAGTTCATTTCAATGAGTTTCAAACCAGCACCTTTACAGGTTTCGCAACGGCCTCCTTTAACGTTGAAACTAAAACGTCCTGGTTGGTAACCTCTGATTTTAGCTTCAGGCACTTGGGCAAAAAGATTTCTGATGTCGCCAAAAACTCCAGTGTAGGTAGCAGGATTGGAGCGAGGTGTGCGGCCAATGGGACTTTGATTGATTTCAATAACCTTATCTATATGTTCGAGTCCGTTGATCGTTTGATAGGGCAAAGGATTTTTTTCGCTACCATAAAAATACTGACTCAGAATAGGATAGAGGGTTTCATTGATTAAACTCGATTTCCCACTTCCGCTTACTCCAGTGACACAAATAATTTTGCCTAAGGGAATGCTTAAATTCACTGATTTCAAATTATGCCCCGTAGCTCCTTTCAATTCAATGGTTTTTCCGTTTCCTTTTCTTATTTTTGATGGAATATCAATTTTCTTTTTGCCGGTTAAATATTGAGCTGTCAATGTTTTGCTCTTTAAAATATCCTTTAAACTTCCTTGAGCCACAATTTCGCCTCCATGTCGTCCAGCCTCAGGTCCTATATCCACAATGTGATCGGCAGCACGTATCATTTCTTCGTCATGCTCTACCACAATTACAGTGTTTCCAATATCACGTAATTTTTTAAGCGATTCAATAAGTCTCTGATTGTCTCGTTGATGCAGTCCAATGCTTGGCTCGTCGAGGATATACAAAACTCCGGTAAGTTGAGAACCAATTTGTGTAGCAAGGCGAATGCGTTGTGATTCTCCTCCCGAAAGACTTTTCGATTGCCGGTTGAGACTCAAATAGTCGATGCCAATATTGAGCAAAAATCCCAATCGCGTTTTAATTTCGCGTATAATTTCAGTGGCAATCAGTTTTTTACGATCGTCAAGCTTTTCTTCAATATTTTCGAACCATTGAAACAGACTTACCAAATCCATTTCTGCAAGATCGCTAATGGTGTGATTGTCAATTTTAAAGAAAAGGGATTCTTTTTTTAATCGAGCCCCTTGACAAACAGGACACTGTACTTCATTAGTAAATTTACTTACCCATTTTTTAACGCTATTGGTATTGTCCTCCTCACTCTGGTTCATCACAAAGTTGATGATGCCTTCGAAGTTTATTTTATAGGTATTGGTAATTCCAAGGTATTCGTTTTTGAGCTCTATGGTTTCTTGACTACCATAAAAGATAATGTCCATGCCGTCTTCTGGGATTTCTTCTAGTTTAGTATCCAAATTAAATCCATGTTTTGCTCCAATGGCTTCGAGTTGTTGAAAAATCCAGTTTTTCTTGTAACTTCCCAAGGGTAAAATCCCGCCAGAACGAATGCTTTGCTTCATATCGGGCATGATTTTTTGCATATCAATTTCGGTAATTAAGCCCAATCCATTACACTTAGGGCAGGCACCGTAAGGAGAGTTGAAGCTAAAACTGTTGGGTTCAGGAGCATCATACGAAAGTCCGGTGTCCACACACATCAAGTTTCGGCTGTAATGTCTAATTTGTTGTGAATCAAAATCGAGAATACTTATGGAGCCCTTTCCTTGAACCATCGCTTGTTCGAGCGATTTAAGCAAGCGTGCTTCACTTTCAGGATTTAATTGTATTCGATCGACAACGAGTTCAATATCATGTACTTTATAACGATCGAGCTTCATTCCAAACTCTAAATCCATCATTTCGCCATCAACCCTTACTTTGCTATAACCCTGTTTGCGAACTTGCTCAAAGAGTTCCCGATAATGTCCCTTCCTGCCTTTGATAAGTGGAGCAAGGATCACTATTTTTTTATCGATAAAATCAGTCAAAAGCTGTTCTATTATCTGCCGATCAGTATATTGAACCATCTGTTTTCCAGTATGATAGGAATAAGCATCAGCAACTCGGGCAAATAATAATCGTAAGAAATCGTAAACTTCAGTTATGGTTCCAACGGTGGAACGGGGATTTTTATTGGTTGTCTTTTGCTCGATGGCAATTACAGGACTGAGCCCGCTAATATTATCAACATCAGGACGTTCCATATCTCCGATAAACTGACGGGCGTAGGCTGAGAATGTTTCCATATACCTTCTTTGACCCTCTGCATAAAGGGTATCAAAGGCCAAGCTCGATTTTCCACTACCGCTTAAACCAGTGAATACCACCAATTTTTCCCTTGGAATTTCGAGGTTGATGTTTTTTAAATTGTGCACACGGGCACCTTCAATAATAAGTTTGTTCTCTGACATGATGCTATTCTATATCCCCAAAAATTCCAGGTTTATTACTTTTATTCGTTTTAAGTTCAAGATAATTGAAGTTCTTTTCTGAGGGCAGCGTCACTTCCATTTTTATCTTTGATTTTGATTTTAATTCCGATTGTAAAATCCACGGATTCAATTCTCTAAGGGTTTTATAACTCAATCCGTTTTGTTGGGCAAACTGAACCCAATCCATATTTGAAGTGTCAAGCGAAATAGTACGTGAAGGAATGGGCCAATACAAATCGGAGGGTCTTAATTCAAAACCATATTTTTTTGGCGATTCAAATAGGTATTTGGCTGCAAGGATGCGGTAAATATATCTATTGGTTTCAGAATTTACAGAGATATCATAAAAGCTTTCCACTTGTTGCCGCGTAATTTGTCGAGTAATTCCACCAACACCCATATTATAGCCGGCAGCAGCAAAAGTCCAATTGCCAGTTTGGGCATAAGCGTTTTTCAGGTATTTTATAGCTGCTAAGGTCGATTTTTCAAGATGGTTGCGTTCGTCGATATATTCATTGACAATCAGTCCGTTGTCCTCTGCGGCTGCTTTCATCAATTGCCAATATCCTCGAGCACCAGCAGAAGAGGTGGCAGTGGTTAAGCTGCTTTCGATGAGGGCCAAATATTTAAAGTCATCGGGGATTTGGTTCTCTTTCAAAATTTTCTCAATTACAGGAAAATATCGATTGGCTCTTTTAAAGAGCAGTAAAGTATTTGAATGCCAGTAGGTATTGGTCAATAGTTCTCGTTCAAGGTTTTCATAAACGTAAAAATTTTCCATAGGAACACTTTCGCCAGCAAAATTTGCTTTTTGTGGTATCGGTGGATTATAAATATGGTAGTTGGCTTTGTATCGGTCAAAATAATTTTGGTTTTCCGAATTATCTTCAATTACCGCACTATAAAAAAGGATTGACATGAAGGCAATAATAGAAATACTAATGATAGATAAGGTGATTTTTTGGGACATATGTTGATTAAAAATAGAGTATAAATATTTGTACAAGAATTGTTTATGTTAAATTGAATTGGGCGGGCAAATTAAGATAAAATATCGAGGTAAAAAAGTGAACCTAATATTTATAAAGAGAATTAACAAAATTTAATCCGAAGATTTAACTCAAAAAATAAGGATTAAAATACTACCTTTGCGAGCGTTTTTTTTGAAAAAAGCCTTATAACTAAATCGTTTTAAATGAACAAAAATACAATCTTAGGTTTAACCTTTATCTTTTTGATTCTCATAGGTTATTCATGGTATATTAGTCCTTCGGAAGAGGATGTAAAGCGTCAGCAGCTCGAAATAATGAAGCAAGATAGCTTGCGCCAAGTGCAGATAAAAAAAGCAGCTATTAGCGATTCTATTTTAAAATCTCAAGAAGCTCAGAGCCAAAATGCGACACTAGCTATCGATAGTCAAGGAGTTGCAAATTCAACTGATCTCGACGAAATGCGAATGCGAAAGTACGGCGTATTTGCTGGGGTAAGTTTTGGTGAAGAAAAAATATACACTGTTGAAAACGAAAAACTTAAATTGAAATTTTCAAGCAAAGGTGGCGGTTTGATCTATGCAGAAGTGAAAGATTATAGAACTTACGATACCTTACCCCTTATTCTTTTTGACCAGAAAACGGTGGGTTTTGATTATTTGTTAAGTGATAAAGGCGTTACTTCTGGCGAATTATATTTTGAGCCCATTGCCAAAGCGGGCGGTGTTTTAAAGGATAGTGTTTATATTAAAGGAGAAGAAACCTACCGATTGGCTTTTAGAATTTACCCTAACAATGACAAGGGCGAGTTGATGAAAAACAATTACCTAGAATTGGAATACATTATAAAAGGTGATAATTACATGATCGATTATCAGCTGAATATGCAAAATATGGCCGATTATGTAGCACCTGGCCTCAACGATATCCCGCTTAATTTCCATTTGGATATGTATTCGCAAGAAAAAGACCCAAAACAAGAAGTAAAACAAACGGGTATTTACTACAAATATGTGGATCAAGATGTTGATAATCTTACCGAAACCGGTATGGATGAAAAGGAAAATTTGGAAACTAAAGTTCAATGGATTTCTTTCAAACAACAATTTTTTAGCGTAGCTTTAATTGCTAAGAATAATTTTGCTGCCGCTAAAATTTCTCAATTGGGTGACGAAACTCATCCTAATCTTAAGTTTTTGAAAAAGATGAAATCCGAAATCAGCATTCCGCTGGTTAGCAATACCGATATTCAATCTTTTCCCATGAACATTTATATGGGACCCAATAAATACAATATTCTTAATAAATATAATATTGAGCTCGAACGTCAGGTTCCACTGGGTTGGGGCTTTTTCCTTTTACATTGGATCAACCGATTTGCAGTGATTCCTGTATTTGATTTTTTAAGTGGATTTAACTGGAATTATGGAATTATCATTCTGGTACTTACCATATTACTTAAAATTGTGCTTTTTCCCATTGCGTATAAAACCTATCTTTCATCTGCTAAAATGAGGGTGCTAAAGCCTGAAGTAGATGAAATTGGTGGCAAATTTCCAAAGCAGGAAGATGCCATGAAAAAGCAACAAGCGGTGATGGCGCTCTACAAAAAGGCGGGTGTAAATCCCATGTCGGGTTGCATACCCATGTTGCTTCAAATGCCTATTTTGTTTGCGTTGTTTAAATTTTTCCCCGCAGCAATTGAGCTTCGTCAGCAAAGCTTCCTTTGGGCCGACGACCTTTCTACCTACGATGCCATTTATAGCTGGAGTGCACAAATTCCACTTTTAAGTACATTTTATGGTAATCATATTAGCTTGTTTACCTTGCTCATGACTGTATCCACCATTTTCTATACTCGCCTCAACAATCAAATGATGAGTTCGTCGCAACAACTTCCGGGTATGCAAACCATGATGTATCTGATGCCCATTATGTTTCTTGGATTCTTCAATAATTATTCGGCAGGATTGAGTTACTATTATTTCCTTGCCAATATGTTGACCTTTGGGCAAATGTATTTGATGCGTCGTTTTGTAAATGAGAATGCCATCCATGCTCAGCTTCAAGAGAATAAGAAAAAACCTGTGAAAGTGAGTAAGTTTCAGCAAAGGCTTGAGGAAATGGCTAAACAAAAGGGCTATAATCCTAAGAAATAAGCAATAATACGTCTACAAAAAAAGCCATCTGTTTTTACGATAGATGGCTTTTTTGATTTATGAGAACTGTATTCCTTGAAATGATCTGTTTTACAAAAGTTTTGCTTTAAATCGATCCTCCTCAATCACAAAACGAGTATGAGAGGAGGTGCCTATAACTTCCTCTTGTTGATTCAATGCATAAATTTCAAAATGCAAAGTGCGGTCTTCAATTTTGGTCAGTTTTGAGGTAATGGAAATAACCTCGCCCAGTTTGGCAGCTTTTAGATGTTTGACGCATACTTCCGTTCCCACCGTGTTTTGTCCCTTATTTAAATACTGGGCGGCAAGGTGCTGCGAAACTTGCTCCATGTGACCTACTAAGACTGGAGTGGCATATACGGGCATTCCGCCTGTTGCCAAAGTTGAAGCTAGAAAAAATTTTATAACCTCTATTTTCTCGGTGAGTTCAATTCCTGTTTTAAGTCGTTCCATATGGTTTAAATCTTTTAAAATTCAGAAGTGAAATGAAATTGTATTTCTGGGAATTTTTCTTGGGCCATTTGTAAAGCATAAGGCGTATCGGCAAGGAAAACATTTCTTCCTTCTTTGTCAAAAGCCATTTGTTGGTACTTCCGTTCAATAAATTCCTCAAGTTTCTTTTTGTCATTGCTGGTAATCCAAACGGTTTTATACAAACGAATTCCTTCATAACGGCAACTTGCACTGTATTCGTGAAGCAAACGGTATTGAATTACTTCAAACTGAAGCGCACCCACGGTGCCTATGATTTTTCTGTTGCTGGCCCTGCCCGTAAATAGCTGAGCTACTCCCTCATCCATCAATTGTTCAATGCCTTTGGCCAACTGTTTCGACTTCATGGGGTCGGCATTTTCAATATACTGAAAAAGCTCTGGAGAAAAGCTAGGCAAACCTTTAAAGTGTAATTTATCGCCTTCTGTAAGGCTATCTCCAATTTTGAAATTTCCAGTATCATGCAAACCAACAATATCTCCGGGATAAGCCTCATCGATGATGGATTTTTTAGAAGCCATAAAAGCAGTTGGACTGGAGAATTTCATCCATTTGTCGTGACGCACGTGCAAATAGTTTTTGTTTCGTTCAAACTTGCCACTGGTGATTTTCACGAAGGCAATTCTATCACGGTGATTGGGATCCATATTGGCATGAATCTTAAATACAAAGCCCGAAAATTTTTCCTCATCAGGTTGAACGGTTCTTTCTAAAGTTTCGATAGGTCTGGGAAAAGGAGCAATGTCCACAAAACAGTCAAGCAATTCTTTTACCCCAAAATTATTAAGAGCACTTCCGAAAAAAACGGGTGCTACTTTGGCATCAAGGTATGAATGAAGGTCAAAGGAGGGATAAACGCCTTCGATAAGATCCAAGTCGCTGCGCAAATGCAAAGCATCATCGCCAATAAACTCCTCTAATTCAGGATCATTGATGTCGCTAAAAAGAACGCTATTGTTTTCGGTGAGCTTTTCGTTGGCTCTGAAAAGCACCAAATTATTGTTATAGATATTGTAAACGCCTTTGAAAAATTGACCGTTGTTGATGGGCCAACTTAAAGGACGTACTTTTATTTCAAGTTGCTTCTCAACCTCATCCATCAAATCGAAAGGATCTTGTGCTGGACGGTCCATTTTATTTACGAAAACAATTACCGGAGTTTTGCGCATGCGGCACAC
Source organism: Draconibacterium orientale (assembly GCA_022736595.1). Taxonomy (GTDB): domain Bacteria; phylum Bacteroidota; class Bacteroidia; order Bacteroidales; family UBA1556; genus UBA6267. The sequence continues at coordinate 8,300 of DZDC01000080.1, forward strand.
TTGCATGAGCTTTTTGGTTTGAGGTTCAACTCCTTTAGCGGCATCAATGACGATAATTACACTATCCACTGCGGTAAGCGTGCGAAAGGTGTCCTCAGCAAAATCTTGGTGACCAGGAGTATCTAAAATATTGATTTGATGTTCTCTATATTCAAAAGCCATTACCGAAGTAGCCACTGAAATACCTCTTTGTCTTTCAATTTCCATCCAGTCGGAAGTGGCGGTCTTTTTAATTTTGTTGCTTTTTACTGCCCCAGCTTCTTGAATTGCACCTCCAAAAAGTAACAACTTCTCTGTTAAGGTGGTTTTTCCCGCATCGGGATGTGAGACTATACCAAAGGTACGTCGGCGTTTAATTTCGTCGATAAAATCCATGAGTTAATAAAAATATGAAACCGCAAAGGTACAAATAATGACCTTTGAAAATCCAAGGATTCCGTGGGGAAATGGTTTTATAAAGCTTGGTCGCTGGTTTGTAAAATATTCAGAAGCAAATCTCTGGCTCTGAATAGTTTAGCCTTTACTGTTCCCAATGGTAAATTGAGTTCGCTTGCGATTTCTTCATAAGAGAATTCCTTGAAGTATCTCATTTCGATCAATATACGATAATGGGGTTTTAACTGGTCCACCAACTGGCGCATGAGCACGATTTTTTGATTGCGCATCAATTCTTCCTCAGGATTCAAAGTGTCTGCGGTAATTTTGGACGCAAGTTCGCTGCCAGCTTCATCCTGAAATTCACGATCAAGACTGTACACTACTTGTTTATTACGACGGATAAAATCAATACAGTTGTTAGTTGCAATTTTAAAGAGCCAAGTGCTAAATGCAAAATCAGGGGTGTATTGATCCAACTTTTTAAATGCCTTACCGAAGGCTTCGATGGTCAAATCTTCCGCGTCATCTTTATTGTTAGTCATTTTGAGCAACATAAAGTAGATGGAATCGCGATAGTTTGAGAGCAGCGCTGAGTAAGCATTTCTATCGTTAAAATCGATAGCTTGCCTGATGAGCAGGTAATCGCGCTTTGCTTTGTCGGTGAAATTGGGATTTACTTCCATTTTCGATGTTTTAGAATGCCGTTTAGAATAGTTAATAGAGGAATTATCAAGACGATAAGAACCTCAAGCAAGGGCAAAAGTAATAATAATTTCTTTTCGTCAATCATTTGACTAAATTTTTTAATGATTAACAAATGATTAATTATAATCAATGCCCCAAATCCTAAAACAAAATAAAGTTGAATATTGTAAACTAGAAGTAATATAAGGGTAATGTAAAATAGTAGATTGCTTATTTCAATAGCTCCTAACAAAAGGATATGCAAGGGATTATAGTGAATGCCAGTGGTTAAATGTCTTCTTTTCTGATAGGACCAATCGGCAAAGCTGGTTTTAGGCATACTCAGCGTTTTGGCTGCTGGACTAATGACGAATTTTGTGTTTGTTGAAGTGGCTGCTTTGTTCACAAAAAGATCGTCGTCTCCGGAGAGAATTTTATAATGCGACATAAAGCCGCCTTGTTGGTAAAATAATGATTTGGTGTAAGATAAATTTCTACCTACACCCATATAAGGAAGTCCCCATCGCGCAAATGAGAAGTAAAGTAATGCTACCTTTAAAGTATCATATCGGATCAATTTATTCAATAAACCTTTACGTTCTTCGTAACCTCCATAGCCCAATACAATTTGAGTTTTATTGAGGTAGCCTAAAGCCATTTCTCTAATCCAATTGGGGCTGGCAGGATAACAATCGGCATCAGTTAAGAGCACAATTTCATTCTTAGCTGATTTAATACCTACCGATAATGGAAACTTTTTGCCGTGGAAAAAATTGATTTCATCCTGTACAAAAAGGGTTTTGAGGTGAGGATATTTGAGGTTTAGTTCTTTTAGAAAGTATTCGGTTTCATCGGTACTGGCATGGTTTACTACGATTACTTCAAAGTTTGGATAATCTTGCTCAAGAATGTGGGGGAGAAACTTCTTTAATCTCAAGTATTCATTCTTTGCAGAGATCACAACACTTACTCCTGGCAATTCGCTAATGTCGTTCTTTTGTTGCTTCCCAAACACCAATCGCGCAAAGAAAATGCCCCAAAAAAATAGTTGTAATGCAGTAACCGTCAAAAAGATATACCAAATAATTTCCAAAATCTCCTTCATTTTTCAATCCTAATTTATTACTTCGAAAGTAGTACAATTGAATTTTCAGACTTTTTTCTTGATGGTGATTTACTAACATGATTTTGTTGGTTAATCCCTATCCCAACACGATTGAATTTAGGGCAGTTTATAGTTGAATCTCAGGGCAAACGCATGAGTTTTTTACTTCATGACTAATAATTTTTCAAGATAGCT
>DZDC01000207.1 GCA_022736595.1 Draconibacterium orientale
AAAGTCAAAAGACGAAAGTCAGATGTCTAAAGTTAAAGGACTTTAGACTTTCGACAATATATAAATCAAATCAATAAATTAACTGTTTAATCAATTTTTTTTAATTCGTATGGAGAATAACATTTTTTATTTAGTTCCGATTGCGTCCATTGTCGCACTGGGCTTCGCGTATTACTTTTTCAAGCAAATGCTAAAAGAGAGCGAAGGAACAGATACAATGAAAAAAATTGCGAAACATGTTCGTGATGGTGCTATGGCATATCTCAAACAGCAGTACAAGGTGGTAACTATTGTATTTGTGGTTTTGACTGCAATTTTTGCTATTATGGCTTATGGTTTGGAGATTCAGAATCCATGGGTGCCATTTGCATTTATTACGGGTGGTTTCTTTTCGGGTTTAGCTGGTTTCTTTGGTATGAAAACAGCTACTTACGCTTCGGCTCGTGCTGCTAATGCCGCTCAACGTTCGTTGAACGATGGACTTCAGTTAGCTTTTCGTTCGGGAGCTGTTATGGGGTTAGTGGTTGTAGGTCTTGGTTTGCTCGACATTTCGGTATGGTTTTATGCACTTCAATACATTATTGGTGCGTTGGATTCAACTGTGAATGCGGTAATTGCAGCTGATCCTTCCATGAAGTTAATTATTATTACTACTACAACACTTACTTTTGGTATGGGAGCTTCTACGCAAGCTTTGTTTGCACGTGTAGGTGGTGGTATTTTTACCAAAGCTGCCGATGTGGGTGCCGACCTTGTAGGTAAAGTGGAAGCTGGAATTCCGGAAGATGATCCACGTAACCCTGCAACTATTGCCGATAACGTTGGTGATAATGTAGGTGACGTAGCAGGTATGGGTGCCGACTTGTACGAATCGTATTGTGGTGCTATTCTTTCGACTGCTGCGCTTGGTGCTACAGCATTTGCCGGAATGGGAATTAAAACTCAGTTTAACGGCGTTATAGCTCCCATGATTATCGCAGCTGTTGGTATTATTCTATCTATCGTTGGTATTTTTCTTGTGAAAGCAAAAGAAGGTGCTTCACAAAAACAATTACTTGCTGCTTTAGGACGTGGTGTGAATGTCAGTTCAATTCTAATTGCCATTTTCGCATTGGGTATTCTATATTATCTTGATATTCCTAATTATTTGGGAATTTGGGCTGCTATGTTGGCTGGTTTAATTGGTGGTATTGGAATTGGTAAAGTAACTGAATACTACACTTCATCAGCCTATAAACCAACACAAAACATTGCTTCATCAACAAAAACCGGTCCTGCTACCGTTATTATTTCAGGTATTGGAACCGGTATGATTTCTACTGCATTTCCTGTATTAATTGTTGGTGCATCCATTATTTTAGCATTTATATTTGCAGCCGATTTTGATATGTCAAATATCAGCATGGGATTGTATGGTATTGCTATTGCTGCTGTAGGTATGCTTTCAACATTAGGAATCACTTTAGCAACAGATGCTTACGGACCAATTGCCGATAATGCAGGTGGAAATGCCGAAATGAGTGGTTTAGGTGCTGAAGTTCGCAAACGTACCGATGCTTTGGATACATTAGGAAATACAACAGCTGCTACAGGTAAAGGTTTTGCTATTGGTTCGGCAGCCTTGACAGCTTTGGCTTTGATGGCTTCGTACATGGAAGAGATCAAAATTGCCGTTGCCCGTGTTCCTGAGAAAGCACAACTTTTCATGGATACCATCGGTGTTGATATACATCAAGCTACTATTCCGCAAATGATGCATTATTTTAAAGTGGACTTAATGAACCCAGTGGTATTGGTTGGTGCGTTTATCGGTTCGATGGCTGCATTCTTGTTTAGTGGACTAACTATGAACGCTGTAGGTCGTGCTGCTCAAAGTATGGTGGAAGAAGTTCGTCGCCAGTTCCGTGAAATTAAAGGAATACTTGAAGGAACAGGTGAGCCAGATTATGCACGATGTGTTGAAATCTCGACTAAGGGTGCTCAAAAAGAAATGCTATTGCCAGCGCTTCTTGCCATTATTATTCCTATAATAACGGGTGTTCTTTTTGGTGTTGCTGGTGTAATGGGCTTATTATTGGGTGGTGTTTCTACCGGATTTATTTTGGCTGTATTTATGGCTAACTCAGGTGGAGCATGGGATAATGCAAAAAAATACATCGAAGAAGGTAACTTTGGAGGTAAAGGTTCGGATGCTCACAAAGCTGCTGTAACAGGCGACACTGTAGGTGATCCTTTCAAAGATACTTCAGGTCCTTCGTTGAATATCCTTATCA
>DZDC01000208.1 GCA_022736595.1 Draconibacterium orientale
TTACTCCATTTTGCATCTGCAATTTGTCGCAACTTATATATCATTTCACTATTGTATGGAAAATCCACCCTAATTCGCTTTTCTCCTCTATGTACAATATTAACTGCTTTCATTATATTTTACTTTTTTGAGTTTGAAAAGCACAAAAATAGCAATATTTGTGAAAAAACAAGCATAAATGAGTTGCGTGTACAGTCTATTTTTTGCCAATAGTCGCAACTCAATAGGATACTATAATCTTACAAAATCAATGGTTGCTTTGTTTTGAGAACTGGTAATGCTATACAGGATTTCTTAACAGCATGAATTGCTATCGAACATGCTTTTCAGCATGGTAGCTCGAACGCACCAATGGGCCGCTTTCAACATGGGTAAAGCCAAGTTCGAGGGCAATTTTTTTATAATGGTCAAAGGTTTCGGGAGTTATGAATTCCACAATGGGTATATGTTTTGGGGTGGGTTGTAGGTATTGACCTATGGTGAGTACGTGGCAACCCACAGCTCGTAAGTCGTGAATGGTTTCTAACACTTCTTCAGGAGTTTCTCCAATTCCGAGCATGATTCCCGACTTGGAGCGTAGGCCTGATGCTGCAATTTGTTGGATGACTTTAAGACTGGTATCGTACTTGGCCTTGGTGCGAGTGGTGGGCGTAAGGCGGCGCACAGTTTCCATATTATGGCTAATGACTTCCGGCGCAGCATCAATTATTTGCTGAATGAGTTCGGGCTTTCCGTCAAAATCTGGAATTAAAGTTTCCATGGTTATCCCTAGGCACTGTTCTTTGATGGCTTTAATGGTCATGGCCCATATTTCGGCGCCTCCATCTTGCAAATCGTCCCGATCCACTGAGGTGATAACGGCATGTTTCAGTTTCATTTTCTTTACCGAATCGGCAATGCGTTGAGGCTCTCCATAATCTGCAGCTAAGGGTTTTCCAGTTTTGGTATTGCAAAAACCACAAGTGCGGGTGCAAATGTCACCCAAAATCATAAAAGTGGCGGTGCCTGCATTCCAGCATTCGCCCATATTGGGGCAGTTACCGCTGGTGCATATCGTATGAAGGCGGTTTTCGGCAACAATACTTTTTACGTCAATATAGGTTTTGCCTGAGGGTAATGGACTTTTCATCCATTTGGGTTTGCGAAGGATATTTGATTTTTCCATTTAAAATTTTTGATTTTTCTTATGGCTCCCATTGCCATTGAAAGCGTTTTTGAAAATGGGTTTTTACATGTTGTTTTACTTCTTCCATCTCCATGTGATGTCCCAATTCCTTTTGCAGGGAAGTAACTCCTTTATCAGTAAATCCACAAGGATTGATATAATTGAAATAGTTTAAATCGGTATTTACATTGAAGGCAAAGCCATGCATGCTGATATGCCTGCTGGCTTTAACGCCAATGGCACAGATTTTTCGGGTCTTGCCTGCTTGGTGCGGGTCGAGCCATACACCGGTGGCTCCCTCTAATCGACCCCCTTGCAAACCATAATCGGCAAGGGTGTCGATGATGCATTGTTCCATGAGCTCAATATAGGTTTTGATGCCCAATGAAAAGGCTTCAAGGTCGAGAATTGGGTAGCCTACAATCTGTCCTGGACCATGATAGGTAATGTCGCCACCCCGATTGGTTTTAAAAAAGCTTGCATTTTTGGCCTGAAGTTGAATGTTGTTAATGAGGAGGTTGTGCTCGTCGCCACTTTTCCCTAAAGTATATACATGAGGATGTTCGCAAAAAAGAAGTCGATAGGTTTCGTCCTTCGGAAAACTTCCTGTTTGCTTAATGCTTTCAACTTTGCGCTCCATATATCCATTGTAAAAGGATTCTTGGAGTTGCCATGCTTGCGCATATTCAGCGGTACCTAAATCTTCGAATTTTACTTTTGCGGCCATTAATTCAAGAAGTATTTTTCAATAAAAAATTTCATCGGGCGGCAAAGATAGAAAATATGGTTGTAGGGTAAAAATGATAGAAGGCATATAATGGCGTCAAATTAACTGAAATCTGTCATGGCTTTTTTGTACACTTTTAAGGCTCGGTCGCAGGCAAAGGCATGGTCAACTATAGGTTTGGCATAGTGAGACCGTTGCAAAACTTTTTTGGCGAAAAGATTTTAGGCGGCAGGAAAATTTAAACCGGAGTTAACCTATTGTTAATGAGGATTGAAATTTTTCGACAACGACAAAGCATGAAGTCAAAAAAGTTAAAATCTTATATTTTAGTACATGACAATTTTCAATTTAGACCTTCTAAGGTTGAGGTTGTACTGGT
>DZDC01000209.1 GCA_022736595.1 Draconibacterium orientale
TTGAGATACACCTCATCGCCGCGTGCTGTTTTGGCGCGGTACACGTCCTGCCAAATACGATGATCGGCGTGGGTCGTCATGCTCTTGTAAAAATCGGCTGAATTGAGCGACAAAACAACCGCGCACATCCCGTCCAAATCGTTGATGCCAAGCTCACGCGCCCCATTGAAAGCACTGGCGGTCATGCTGCGCAGCCATTGGCGCTAGAAGAAAATTCTACTTCTGGATATTACTAATTTTCGGGGGAATTACCCTGGGGGCACGGGGTAACGCGATCTGTCCCCGATTGCTACAAATTTATTTTGCTAATGTTAGTTCTCCACTGTTGAACTGCACTCGAAACTACTGCATCGCTCAACCATACCGCCTGCTGAAGAATTGTGGTGTTTTTGGCGTTGGATGAACTTGGATCACATAACTGCTTACACATATCCAATAGATTTTTATATGGAATTGGATTTTTGCTGAATAACATGTTCTGGCGATGCCATCCCAATTCATTTAATCGAATATTAACCAAAGCGGCATAGAGGTATTTTGAATAGCTTAAATTCAACTCCATATTAACATATTCTCGAAAAATATCCGCCTCAACGATGACATCTTTAATGTTTAAAATCCCCCGTATAACAGCCATGACGGCATTGATATCTATATTACTGAAGGCTTTATCGGGTGTGGTGTAGACCATTTTATCAACACGAACTACCTTGCCTTGCTCTCTCAAAATATGAAGGTAAACAATGGCATGTCTCACACTTTTGCTCTTTAAGCGCTCAGCTATTTCATGCATGGTCATGGCTACTTTGGATTCATTAAGCACTTTGATAATGACATCAGCTTGGGTGATGTGACTTGAATCAGGATCAAGGCTTACACCATCGACATTTGATTTTCCCTTAAAGTAGATTCCGTACTCTTCGCCATACGCTCTGACAAGATGACGCAAAGTGAAATAATCCGTTTCGTAGCATTGTCCCTTGGCTTGATAGTAGTAGTTCAGATGTGAAGTTGCTGCATTATTCTTTTGGAGGTAATTAACTAAGTGTTGCATGATTTTTGGAATATCAATCTGCTCAAGGTCGAGAAATTGCAAATTACGGTACATCCCTTTCCCGCATAGATAAATATGTTCATTATCATTAAATCCATGCATCATCCTTGTTTCATCAATTTGTGTAGATGAGAACCAGTTTACATTTACTATTTTGGCAATATCTTTCCAAGGCAGCCCTTCAGGATGAGACGTTAAGACATGAGCCACAGCTTCTGCTCTAGCAAGTTTTCTTGGGTAAATACCTAGCGGAGTGATTTCAATTTTGTTGAACCTTGCAAGTTGCTTAATACCGTGAATTGCAGATGCTTTGTCGTACCCGTAGTTCGACATCAATTCATTGACGATAACTTCATGCGAGACTGGCGATGGGGTGTGGCAAAAAAGCGCGCTGATTATTTCAGTACGAATCTTTGTAAAAATGATTTTACTGATGCTGCCCGCTTCAACTTGGCAACATAATTCAATGAAGTAGTAAAACAGTTTATCGGTAGGAAAACACTTGGCAAAATTGGGCAGCAAGACTGTTAAATCTTCGGTCATCTTTGCTCGGATATTTGCCCATAAAATTTTGGATGGTATCGTCAAATGCAAGAGCAAATTTGAATTGATAAGTTTCTCGATTTGGCGTATCCGTTCTCTTGATAATGGTTTTTCATCGGGTTTTATATATCGAACTGCAACCTCTTCAAGGGTTTCATGTTGGTGATTAAATCCCCAACGCGAAAATGCAATATCCATTCTCATTTCATCTAATGTCCACAAATAACTTTCGACATCTTGAATGAGAACGTTATCTATCTCATCAAATTCAATTGAGTTGAATGATGCAAATTTCTTTGCTTGCGCATCCAACAAGGCGGGGAGTTGTTTTTTTAGTTCCATTAACTTCCGTACGTACAGCTTGCCTACAGTAGGCAATTCCCCAAAGCTGACTGGATCTAGGTTAATGAGGTCTTGAACCGAGACTACATTACCTGTTATTGCTGAAATTCTTTTTATGAGCTTTTGATATTCAGCGGGAAATACTAACTGTGCTATCGGTGTTTCTAATTGTGTTGGTGAAAGCGTAATTTGCTGATTCAATTTCGCATCTAAAATAGATGGCAGTTTTTTTTGTAATTCAATTAAATTCTGAACATACAGTTTGCCTACACTAGGAAATTCGCCAAAGCCGACCGGGTCTAGGTTAATGAGGTCTTGAACCGAGACTAC
>DZDC01000210.1 GCA_022736595.1 Draconibacterium orientale
ACGGTTCGGCAGGCTCACCGCATCGTTTTGAACCTTGACTTCGATACAAATTTCTTCGCTCCGCTACGAAATTCACTCAGTCTGACGGTTCATTGAACTTTAACAATCCGTGTAAATCATCATAATCTGTGTCATCTGTGTTCCAAACCTCTTCGCCAACTCTTCACTTTTAGTTTTTAGTTTTTAGTTTTTCACTTTTAGTTTTCACTTTTCACTTTTAGTTTTTCACTATGTTGTTTGGAATGTATCTATTTCTTCCGAATAAGACTCAACCCATCGCGCAAGGGAAGCATCAGCACTTCTACTCGGGGGTCGGACTTGACCACGGTATTAAACTCTTGTAGAGCAGCGGTCTCTGGGTCGTTGTTTCGTGCGGCTTCAAGCACTTTACCACTCCACAAAACATTGTCGGCCAAGATCCAACTGTTGGAAGGTAGCAAGGGTAAGAGCATTTGGTAATACTTTAAATAATTGATTTTGTCGGCATCTAAAAAAACCAAATCAAAGGGAGTATTAAGTTGTGGAATAATCTCTAAAGCGTCGCCCAAGTGCAATTCGATGCGGTGCTGCAATTGTGCCAAACCAATGTATTTGCGTATAATCCATTCCAACTCAGCATTGATATCGATGGTATGGAGCTTACCATCTCCACTCAAAGCCATGGCCATACTGATGGCTGAATAGCCGGTATAAGTTCCAATTTCAAGAATATTGCGCGGTTGAAGCATCTTCACCAATTGGTTTAGAAATCCCCCTTGCAGGGCGCCACTGAGCATGCGAGGTCGCATTATTTTAAGTTGGGTTTCGCGCACTAACTGGTTCAGTATTTCTGAAATCGGAGAGGAGTGTTGTAGGCAATAACTTTCTATTTTAGAGCTGATAAAATCCATAAACCTTACTTTTGACCGTTGTAGATTAAAGTGGAAAATTGCTTTTCGTCAAAACATTCATTGGAAATGGCTAAAAGATCTTCAGCCGTTATTTGTTCTATTTCGCGGTTAACTTCATGAATGCTATCTACCTTGTCAAAGACCAAAAGACTTTTTGCCATGCTTAAGAGCTCGCTAACATTGGATTCTTGAGCCATTGCAATTTGGCCGATAAGCTGTTGCTTAGCGCGTTGCAACTGGAGGCTTCCCAACTTAATTTCGCGCAGTTTTTTTAATTCATTTTTCACCAAATGGGTGGTTCGTTCAAGTGAGCTTGGGTCGGTGCCAAAATAAAGGGTGAAAATACCGATATCGGAAAAGGAGGTATAGTTTGATTCGATATTGTAGCAAAAGCCATATTTTTCACGGATGCCCATGTTCAGGCGAGTGTTCAAACCCGGACCGCCAAGGATGTTGTTGAGTAGGGTCATGCTCGCTCTGTTTTTGTCGTGGGCACTGTAACTTATGTTGGCCATGACGCAATGCGATTGAAAAAGCTCCCGTTGGAAAAGCTTGGTTTCTGATTGGTAGTTTTCAAACTTCTGTCGGGTAGCACGACGTGGGTTGGCTTCAATGGATCCAAAATGTCGTTCTATGAGTTTCAAAAGTTTCGAAAAGGGGTAGTTTCCCACCGAACAAATTACCATTTGATCGGTGTTGAAATTGTGTTTCATAAACTTTTGGATGTGAGGCTTGTTGAATCCCATCACACTCTCTTTGGTTCCTAAAATGTTTCGTCCCAGAGGATGATTTTTAAAAACCATATCTTCAATCTCGTCATGAATTTCTTCCAATGGATTATCGCGGTACGAATTGATTTCGTCAACGATAATGTCTTTCTCCTTTTGAAGTTCGTTTTCGGGAAAGGTGGAATTGAAAAAGATATCGGAGAAAAGCTCCAAAGTACGTGGGTAATAGGTAGGTAAAAAGGAGGCATATAGGCAGGTTTCTTCTTTGGTAGTGTAGGCATTGATTTCTCCCCCTACGTTTTCGAGGCAAGAAAGTACATGATACGACTTTCGTTTTTGTGTTCCTTTGAAAAGGGTATGTTCGATAAAATGAGCCAGTCCCTGCTCTTCATTATTTTCGTCGCGCGAACCGGTATTTACCATCAAGGCACAGTGCGAAACTCCGTTTTGTATGGGTTTATGAAGAATACGTATTCCGTTGGGCAATACGTGACGTTGGTATTCCATGCTTTAAAATTTGTGCAAAAGTAGTGAATTGAAGCATAAGAAATTACTACAAAAAAAACCTCCGGGTTGGGAGGCCCGGAGGAAAAAAATAATTAATCACTAATTAATAAAATTGAGGT
>DZDC01000081.1 GCA_022736595.1 Draconibacterium orientale
GTGATTCCTTCCAATACGATTGGAAGTTTGTAATTTTTTTTTGGAAGAAAACTCTACTACAAACTACTAATTTACATGACTATACGAAATAATAAGAGATAAAAAGTTCGACCCTTGCTTGCTGATGTTAGGTACACAATCTCTAAACCAAAATTGCTAAAAAGCAAAAAGCAGGTTTTTAATTAAAAAAACCTGCTTTTTTAGTGCCCAGAACAAGACTCGAACTTGCACAGCCGTAAAGCCACCACCACCTCAAAGTGGCGTGTATACCAATTTCACCACCTGGGCATCTTTTATAATTAACTTAAAGAACTTCATATCTACTGTACCCGGAACAGGGCTCGAACCTGCACAACCTGCGGTCACTAGTCCCTGAAACTAGCGCGTCTACCAATTCCGCCATCCGGGCTTCGATCCCCTTTCCAGTTTTTCGAGGCGCAAAAATACTATATTTAATCAATTTGTTATCATTTCTTTCATTTTTATTTTAATTTTACACAATTTTAAATTCATACCCTTATGTCATCCTTTACCAATGCCGACCTCGAACTGCTAAAGCTAAAAAATATCAACATTGAAACTATTGAAAATCAACTAAAAGGATTCAAAACTGGTTTCCCATTTGCCCAATTAATGGCTGCAGCAACCCCTCAAAGAGGAATTGTAAAACTACAAGATGCGCAGTTGCAAAACCACATCAATCGGTATAACATCGAGCTTCAAAGCAAAAACGTTCTTAAATTTGTGCCTGCTTCAGGCGCTGCAAGTAGAATGTTTAAAGATCTATTTGAGTTTCGTGAAGATTTGGCAACCAGCAATTTTTACGATTTAGTTGAACTTCAAAAACATAAATCGGTAAAACACTTTTTCGACCATCTCGACCAATTTGCTTTCTACAACGAATTATTACCCTACATCCAAAACTATATGGATGAAGACAAAAATAGCTTTGCCACCGCTTGCCTTGATTTTTTATTGGAAATGCCAGGGTTAAACTATGCTAATAAACCCAAAGCTTTGTTGCTTTTTCATAAATATCCAAGTTTCAACAGATTAAGTTTGGAAGAGCATTTGGTTGAAGCTGCCGATTATTGCAAAACCCATAATCAAGAAGCTTTTATCCATTTTACTGTTTCTCCCGACCATATCGATGCTTTTAAATCTGCACTCAAATCTATTGTGCCCCAATACGAAATGCAGCTTAAAATCAAGTTTAACATCAATTATTCTGTTCAAAAATCATCCACAGATACCATTGCCGCCGACCAAAATAATGAAGCTTTTAGAGATGAAAATGGCAAATTGGTTTTTAGACCAGGCGGACATGGTGCACTTATCGAAAACCTGAACGACCTAACCGCCGACCTCATATTTATTAAGAATATCGACAATGTGGTGTATGACAGCAAACGTCAAAGCTCCATCGACTATAAAAAAGCATTGGCTAGTATTGCCTTTGAACTTCATGAAGAAATTAGCAAACACCTGCAACAACTTATGACGGGTTCACTACCGAAAAACATCTTAGATTTTATTAAAAACACACTGCTCATTGATTTCGATAAAAACCGATTTGACAATCAGAGCGATTTGATTCAAGGACTTATAGATTTACTAAACCGTCCACTTCGAGTTTGTGGAATGGTGAAAAATGAAGGCGAACCTGGCGGTGGTCCTTTCTACGTTAAAAAAGGAAATGAAACAAGTTTGCAAATTGTTGAATCGGCGGAAATTGATCAAAACAATACTGCACAAAAATCCATCATGCAAAATGCAACACACTTCAATCCCGTTGATTTGGTGTGTATTACTAATGATTGGCAAGGAAATAAATTTGATTTAAGAAAATTTGTCGATCCCAACTCGGCTTTTATCAGCGAAAAATCAAAAGATGGTAAAGTATTAAAAGCCATGGAATTACCTGGTCTTTGGAATGGCGCAATGGCCTTTTGGACCACCGTTTTTGTTGAAGTGCCTATCGAAACTTTCAATCCTGTAAAAACAGTGAACGATCTTCTTCGCCCCATGCACCGCGGATTTTAGTCAACTTCTTTTTGCCACTGGTTTAAGAGCTCCTCTGCCAATTGATAAGCACTATTTTGATTCAAAGCAAGGGTAATTAACGCTTGCTCTATACGAGCTTTCATGCCTTTACTTTCAAAAAAACGCTCCTTCAATTTGCTTTCAATCTGTTCTAAAAGACGCATACTTTCTTGCTGTTTTCTTTGAAGTGCAAAATAACCATTGTTTTGGGTTAACGCCAGATAGTTTTGAATATGATTCCAAACATTTTCAATTCCAAAACCTGTATAAGCCGAACAAATATCGGTTACGGGCGTCCAACCTGATTCGGGCAATGGAAACAAATGTAAAGCATTGGCATATTGAACTTTAGAAATTTCAGCCTTTTTCAGATTATCGCCATCGGCTTTATTAATCACCAAGGCATCGCTCATTTCAATAATGCCTCTTTTAATGCCTTGGAGCTCATCACCTGCACCCGCCAACATCAAGAGCAAGAAGAAATCGACCATTCCATGCACAGCAATTTCGCTTTGCCCCACGCCTACTGTTTCAATAATAATAACATCGTAACCAGCAGCTTCACAAAGTGTTATCGACTCTCTAGTTTTTTGAGCCACTCCACCCAAACTACCAGAGCTGGGACTTGGCCGTATAAAAGCATTGGGCTCAACACTTAGATTTTCCATGCGGGTTTTATCACCTAAAATTGAACCTTTGCTGCGTTGAGAGCTTGGATCGATGGCCAAAACCGCTACTTTATACCCTTTCTGGGTGAGAAAAAGCCCAAAAGTTTCGATAAACGTACTTTTTCCTGCCCCTGGCACTCCTGTAATCCCGATGCGCACCGAACTCTTCTCGTGTTGCAAACAACTTTGAATAATTTCAGAAGCAAGCTGGCGGTGTTCGGGGCGAGCACTTTCAACAAGGGTAATGGCTTGCGCTAAAATTCGACGATCGCCCAAATTAATTCCTTCAATAAATTCTTCTTTCGTAAGCAAGGAAGTTCGCTTTTTACTCAACGCTTCCACCAACGAATCGTTGATTTGTGCAGGCTGAGCGATCCCCCCTTGAACATTTAAAGCCGATTCAGCCAATTTCTTTTTCATGCTATGGCTTACTTTTGAGATAAAATTATAAGCAAATCATCCAACAAAGTACTCGAAGGAGCTTCAACAATGCGACCCAACTCTTTACCATTTTCATAAACAATCAAAGTGGGCACGTACTGAATTTTGTATAAGGTCAAATCAATTTCTTCTGCTGTTTTTGCACGGTCAACACCAATCAATTTCATTTTCTTAAAAGAAAATTTTGCCGCTCGCAGCAATGCAATCATGCGAGGAACCTCCCTTTGCGAATCAGAACACCAAGAACCAAAAACAATCACTACCTCTTTATTTTTCAGCAACTTAGACAATTTCTTAATTTTCTTTTTATCACCATTCTCATAGTTTTTCTCCATTTGAAAATAGCTTGCAAATAAGCTCGAAACCTCTAAGCTATCGGCCTCCCAGAAACCTAAACAAACTTCAATACCCAGTTTGGGGTCTGTGATTACTCGATTTGAAGTTCCTTGACCATAAGCTAATGCCGATACAAAGAGTACTATAACGAAAAAAATTAATCGGTTCATGGTATTAATTTTAATAATTCAAATTCAAAAATAGCTTTTATTGCAACTCAATTCATCTTGGAGAAACCCATTTTTGCACTATAAACGGTTGAAATGATCAAATAAAACTTGTAAATAAGAAGCCCCATTTTTATACACTTGTTGCGATAGACTATCGTTTTGAATGGTATTAAACAAATGGGTTCCATTAAAATGGTCATGAGAAATATACCCATCAGGAGTTATAAACCCAAAACCTTGTATAATTTCAAAAAAAGCAAAAGGAGGTCTATCGGGATTCATAAGGTCGTTACCCCACTGAAATTCAGAATAATCGTAACCCATTTGTTGCATCAAAGTAATGGGAACATCCACCTGCGTACAAATCTGATCATAGTTTTTTCCTCTAAACTGCTCTTGTAAAGCGCCACCCGTTATGAGCAAAGGAATCCTTCGATATTCAGCAGTAGCTATTGATCGGTGGGTATAACTTTGATGTGGATGGTCGGCAAGAATTACAAATAAAGTATTTTGATACCATTGGGTCTGTGAGGCTTTATCGAAGAAAACACCTAAAACACTGTCTGTATAATAAACTGAATTGTGAAATGGATCTTCAGAATCGTTCCAATTAACAAATCCATTGGCAGGTTGATCGTAAGGACTGTGCGAACTTAAAGTAAAGTAAATGCTAAAGAAGGGCTGCGACTGCTGATTGAGGTGTTTAAGAAATACATCAAACATAAATTCGTCGTGGATGCCAAGATCTCCCTGAGGCAATTGAGGAAAATCATAAACATCATTAAGTGTCTGAAATTCATTATGTAACAAATAAGCTTTAATGTTGCCATACCTCAGCTCACCTCCATAAATAAAAGACGTGGAATAACCATCCTCATTGAATTTTCGAGTAATGGTTGGGGTTTTTCGCATTCGATCGGGATGGTCGGTAAGCGTGGTGATGGGAATGGCAGGAAAAGCCCCCAAAAGTGAAGCTATGCCTTGCTGCGAACGATTTCCAGAGCTATAACATTGAGTAAAAAGTAAACCCGATTTCGACCATCGATCAAACTGAGGCGTGGCGGCATGCTCCGCTCCTAAAACGCCCACCAAATCGGCTGGCCAACTTTCCAACAAGATAAATACCACATTAGGCTTGGCATTTGCGGTGAGTCTATGAGATGGTTCTTTGCTTCTAAGATGAAGTTTATCAACCCTTTGATGGGCCTCAGTGGAATCCATTACCACAAAAACATTGGTGTTTTCTATCAGTTGATTATTCAATACTGAATGGGCTAAATTCCAAGCTGAGTTAACAGAAATATCGTTAACAATTTCATATTTTGAAAAATAACTCTCGCTTTGAGATATAGGAATTTGTTGCAATCCACCTCTCATTCCTACAAATATCAATCCCGAAACCAGTATTGTAATTGGAAATGTAAACACAGAAGCCCGTTGAACTTTGATCTTAAGGCTATATTTTTGATGCACTTTCCTATAAAACCAAATCCCTAAAACCGAAAGCGACAACCAAAGTACCACTTGCCAAACACTTTTCCATGCATCATTGGAAGCCAAAATTTCACTAGGCTGATGCAAATATTCCATTGCCTTTGCATTTACTTTTACCATCCATTCGGGGTAAATACCTATTTCTGCCACTATCAACAAAGTATATAAAACTATGAAAATCATTATCATAAAATGGATAGTTTTCAATAAAAACCTTTTAGGCCAATAAAGATGAATGCTAAGGAAAAACCAAGTAAACGCCAGTAAATAAGAACTGGTGCTCAAGTCAAGTTCTAAAGAATGATATAAAACAGGCCATAAATCGGACAACGACGCTCCTGAATTTTTTATTAATTGCCAGCTAAACAATACGAAAATCCAGCGCAAAAACTGCATCCATATCATCCAAAACAAACCCACTCGCAGAAGGTTTACAAAATAAAATTTAAGAGCATCCAATGTATTTTTCATAATAACTCCTTAATCCTCAGGTAATTTCACCGATTCAAGTTTCACAAAATTAAATTCCATAAAGTCAAAATCAGGATTTGGGACGTCAATTTGAAACGAAAGCACCTTAGAATCCTTGGTATTAAAAAACACCTTTCCTTGAGGTAAAGCAGGAAATTGTTTAAATTCTATCATAAACGTATCAGCATCAAAAACCTTCACCTCGCCTATAAATTTAGGGGATTGAAGAAGCTGAATTGTAATCTTTTGACCTTTCACTTTTACCAAGGCATTGCCGTAAACATCACACCGATAAACACCTTCATAAGATTTCAAATTTAGAGTTGGAGCTTTTGCACCTACTGGAGCAACCAGAACTTCGCGCTGGTCTCCACCTTGTTGGTAAGGTAAAAAGAAAGCAGACCAATCGGTTGTATCCTTGGATAAATAATAGTCTAATATTTTATAGTTCAACGCATTATAAAGCGAGGAATTACTATTGGTGAGAATTACAAAAGCCAGATTTTCTTCAGGAACAAAGCAGGTATAACTAATCACCCCATCATAACCGCCACTGTGGCTCACCACTTTTCGACCATGATAATCCATGGTGCTCCAGCCCAAACCATATCCACGATAATGCATGGATGGCCAAAGTTCCTGTGCTCTTTGACTTACAGGTAAAACCGTGTGAGTGGTCAACATTTTGGCAATTTGCTTTTGAGTAAAAAGGGTGTCCCCTTTCCAAATCCCTGCATTAAGTTGTAGTTGAAGCCATTGCAACATATCATTCACATTGCTATTGAGATTACCTGCTCCGCCAATATTATCCCAATTGAGCAATTCGATGGGAAAAACCTTTTCATTAACCTTATTGTGTGGACTGCACACATTTTTCATTTTTGCAAGGGCTTCAATGCTGTTGTAAGTTTCATTCATAAGTAAGGGTTGCAAAATGCGAGTTTTAATGAAATCGTTATAGGGCATACCCGAAACTTTCTCAACAATCAGTCCGGCAGCCATATACATGATGTTACTATAGCCAAAAGTGGTTCTAAATTCGTATTTGGGTTGCAAAAGTGGAAGTTTTCGCACCACTTCTTCAGTTTTATAAGTAGAAGCATACCAAAGCAAATCGCCGCTGAAAGTCTCCAAGCCACTGTGGTGACTTAATAAGTCAGCGATGGTAAAATGCTGAGTCACATAAGGATCATACAAAGTAAAAAAGGGTAAAATTTCCACCACCTTAGTATCCCAACTGAGTTTGCCTTCATCCACGAGCATGGCAATAGCAGTAGCCGTAAAGGCCTTGGTATTGCTGGCCACTGGGAAAATGGTATGTGCATCTACACTGTCCTTCTTTTCAATATTTCGTAGTCCATAACCTTTGGCCAAGACGGTTTTACCATCTTTAATAATACCCACCCCAATACCTGGCACTTCCCAAGCTTTGTATGCAGCAGCAAAATAGGAATCTAATTCTTTTGGAAATTGAGTTTGCGCGAAAACAATCCCATTTATAACACTATAAATCAATACTATAAAAAACAAAAGTACTTTTCTCATTGCAATTCAACTAATAATTATCAAAGTGCAAATATCCTTAAAAAATGTCTATCACTGCTTTTATTTCCCTAAATATTAGAAATTGAATACAACTAAAGTAAAATCTACTGGTCTTGGTGAAGTTGGAGAATTGAAAAATTAGTTATTTTTGATTTTGATTTTGGATTCGACCTAATTTCCACTAAATGATATTGAAAAATAAACTTTTAGTAAAGCTATAATCCCTGTTTACTTATCCTTAAAAACTTCAGTTTTAACATAAAAACCTTAACTTATGAAAAAGCTCTCTAACCTCCTACTATTTTCCATCTTGCTTACAATTAGCAATCTACATGCACAGCAAATCCTCCTCATCCACCAAGAACTTAAAGTGCACCAAATTTCATCTTTAGATGTGGCGATGCAAAACATAAACACATCAGAAGTCCCCATATTATACCTCACCTATCTCGACTCAGCCAATAATCCAGATACTTTATTCATCCAAAATTATTATTTCTACGGCTTTAATTCAGTTTTACTCAATTTAAGCGTGTCATTCATCACACCTCAAGTGGGGTTTTACGATTTCCACTTCGTAAATAATTCTAATGGTCACCTAATTCTTAAAAATCAATTATATGGATCCCACAAACCCCTATTTTTTGGTAATGAAGATAAAGAATATCAAATACTTAACAGCGATGATAGCCTCTTAGAACTCAGTTTTACTTTCCCAACTTATTTAGATCTTAACTTCTCTAACTGCAATACTTTTGATGCCCAGTTGCTAAAAAACAACCAATGGTATCAACCTGATTCAGTAAAAATTACAAGTAATAACAGCTTTACTTTTTTCATGGCTCAAGCACCAGATTCAGCAGGCTTTTATAATTTGGTAGTGCATAATGATATTGATACTTCGTTATTTCTATCCGACTATGTATTTATCAATAATCCTGATTTTCTACAAATCGATAGCATCAGCCCCGATTCGTTCGACAACATCACTTGGATCCCTAACAATCCTAACAATCCAATGCAAATCATTTTTACCATTTATGGAAACCAAACCCACTTTACCGACTCCAATACCATTACATTTTTAAATCCAGAACCTCTAGGAATTATTGATTCATTGATTTGCATAAATGATTCTACTCTTCTTTTATACTTTACCAATTTTATGGCCTGCAAACAGATAATTATCCCAACCAAGCTTAGTATTTGCAATCCTCAAGATGGCCTATTGGAGTATCCTTTAATCTATGTATTTTACGGTGCTACACCCGAACAAAATTCTACCCGACAATGGGAAGCTTACCCTAATCCAGCACAAAATCTGCTACACCTTAAAACTACGCATTTGAATACCTCTGGACCAATTGAACTCGACATCTATGATTTGCAGGGCAAAAAAGTGGCATCGCAAAAACATCAGTCTTCTTCTGAAATTTTAATTAATACAAATAATTTAATATCCGGTAGTTACATTATCATAATTAAATCAAACAATCAACAAGAATTTATTAAATTCATCAAGCAATAAACCCTTTCAAAAGGCTGCGATACGATAAAAAAATCTGAGGAAAGTCAAGAAGTATTTTACCAATTGACTTTCCTTTTTTTTATCTTAGCCCCTTGAAAAACCTTAAACCTTAAAAGCATAAAAATGAGTGAATTTATTTACCAAGAGCCCTTTCCCATTGAAAAGGATGACACCGAATACGTCTTATTGACCGACCAATACGTTAAATCGGTTGAGTTTGACGGAAGAACAATATTAAAAGTAGAACCCCAAGCCCTTGAGCTCATTGCCCAAGAAGCCATTTCGGATGTTAGTTTTTATTTGCGTCCAGCACATTTGCAGCAATTGGCCAACATCCTTGATGATCCAGAAGCTACCGATAACGATAAATTTGTGGCATACACCCTTTTACGCAACAGCGAAACCAGTGCTGAAGGAGAATTACCCACTTGCCAAGATACTGGAACTGCCATCATAATGGCCAAGAAAGGCGAAAACGTTTTTACGGGTGTAGATGATGCAATGTATTTTAGCAAAGGCGTTTACAATACCTATCAAAACAAAAATCTGAGGTATTCGCAAGTGGTACCTTTGACCATGACCGATGAAAAAAACTCAGGAACCAATCTCCCTGCGCAAATAGACATCTATTCAGTTCCCGGCAATGAATACAAATTCCTCTTTATTACCAAAGGCGGAGGATCGGCCAATAAATCCTATTTATATCAACAAACAAAAGCACTACTCACCGACGAAAATCTCACTGCATTTGTAAAGCAAAAATTGGGCGACTTAGGAACTTCAGCTTGTCCGCCTTACCATTTAGCACTTGTAATTGGAGGCACCTCAGCAGAAAGCAATCTTAAGACCGTTAAACTTGCCTCTGCCGGCTATCTCGACCATTTACCCACTTCAGGAAATATGGGTGGTCAAGCATTTCGCGATTTGGAATGGGAAGCCAAGGTAAAGAAAATCACTGAAGAATTAGGTGTTGGAGCACAGTTTGGTGGAAAATATTTTGCTCATGATGTTCGTGTAATTCGTTTACCAAGGCATGCTGCTTCTTGCCCAGTGGGCTTGGGAGTAAGCTGTTCGGCCGACCGTAACATCAAAGCAAAAATCAATTCCAAAGGCGTTTTCATCGAAAAGATGGAAAAAAATCCCGCTCGCTTTTTGCCTGCAGCGCCTCCTCATCTTGAAAAAGCTGTGGAAATAGATTTGGATCAACCCATGGAAAATATTTTGGCTATTCTATCCAAATATCCTGTAAAAACACGATTGAGCCTCAATGGAACCCTCATCGTAGCTCGAGATATGGCGCATGCTAAAATCAAGGAGATCATAGACAGTGGCAAGCCCATGCCCGATTATTTCAAAAACCACCCCATATACTACGCTGGACCAGCAAAAACGCCAGTAGGCATGCCTTCTGGAAGCTTTGGCCCAACAACAGCTGGTCGGATGGACAGCTACGTGGGGCTTTTCCAAAGCATGAGAGGCAGTATGGTAATGGTGGCCAAAGGCAACCGTAGCCCACAAGTAAAGGAAGCTTGCCAGAAAAATGGTGGTTTCTATCTCGGTAGTATTGGAGGCCCTGCAGCTATTTTGGCCAAAGAAAACATTCTTAGCATCGAAATAGTTGACTTCCCCGAACTTGGAATGGAAGCCATTCGTAAAATTAAAATCAAAAACTTCCCTGCTTTTATTATCACTGACGACAAAGGGAATGACTTTTTTGAGCAAATTGGAAAATAAT
>DZDC01000211.1 GCA_022736595.1 Draconibacterium orientale
GAAAGTCCCCTTTAGGGGATTTAGGGGTAAAAGAGCTTTTTAGACTGGGCACATTGATTTTTTTGTCAGGGTTAACCTCGACAAAACAATTCCGAAAGAATTGTTTTCGTCGACCCAAAGGGCAAATTACGCTTTTGCGTAATTTGGGTTTAAAATAAATTAGCATTTTTTAGCAATTGAAATGAAATAAGAATCCTTTTAAAAGTAACTTTACCAATCTTTTGCCGTCTTAGGATTTCTTTTTTTAAATTAAATTTTTACACATGAAAAACTTTTTAAAATACACATTAGCTACCATAGTAGGTAGCATTATTGCAAGTTTATTGTTTCTTTTTATTTTTATTGGAATCATTGCTGCCATTGGAAGTGGTGATGAAAAAGAGGTTACAGTTGAGCCCAACAGCATTCTAAAAATTGATATTGGCGAAATTACTGATCGGGAGCCATTGAATCCTTTTGCCGATTTTAGTTTTGGCGACGAGGATGATGCTAAAGTTTCGGGATTAAATAAAATTCTTGCTGCTTTGGATGCCGCTGCCAAAGATGATCGCATTGCTGGAGTTTACATCAAAGCTGAGGATATAGAAGGCGGTGGGATTTCAGATTTACAAGCCATTCGTGCTCGTTTGCAAAGCCTTAAAGATTCAGGAAAATTTGTTTATGCTTATGGCGAAACCTATTCACAGAGAGATTATTACATGGCTTCCATGTCTGATAGTGTATTTCTGAATCCTCTAGGCTCCATCGAATTAACAGGGATGGGAGCCCAATTGATGTTTTTCAAAAATATGCTGGATAAGTTGGGGGTAGAAATGCAAATTATACGTGGACCCAACAATAAGTTTAAAAGTGCCGTTGAACCTTTTATGTACGACAAAATGAGCGATGCCAATCGCGAACAAATGAACACTTTTATGGGTTCTGTATGGCACAACTTGGCCACCTCAATGGCTGCATCTCGTAATATTAGTTACGAAAACTTTAATATGTACGTTGATAGCCTTTATGCTTCTAATGCTAACAAGGCCAAAGAATTAGGTTTGATTGATGGTATTTATTACGAAGATCAAGTGTTAGGCGCATTAATGTCACGTGTAAAAGTTAAGAAAGAAGAGGATATTAAATGGATTAGTTTGGCTGATTATGCTTCAACGGTTCATACACAAAATGCTACTGCAAAAGAAAAAATTGCTGTCATTTACGCAGTGGGAGAAATACAAAGTGGAGAAGGTAGCGACGAGATTATTGGTTCAGATCGCATTGCAAAAGCCATCAAAGAAGCACGTCAAGACAGTTCCATTAAGGCCATCGTTTTGCGGGTAAACAGTCCAGGAGGTAGCGCATTGGCTTCTGAGGTTATGTATCGCGAATTGGTTTTGGCCAAGGAGGTAAAACCTTTGGTAGTAAGTATGGGTAATTATGCTGCAAGTGGTGGATATTACATTAGTTGTATGGCACATAAAATTGTGGCTCAACCTAACACTCTAACGGGTAGTATTGGCGTTTTTGGAATGATTCCTAATGCTCAAAAGCTTATGAATGAAAAACTTGGAATTACCACCGATGAAGTGGCTACCAATGCTAATAGCAATTTTGGTATTTTCAAACCACTGTCTCCTTATCAAATCAAAACCATTCAAAATGAAGTAGTTAAAATTTACGACACCTTTGTTTCTCACGTTGCTGAAGGTCGTGGAATGACTGTTGCTAAGGTTGATAGCATGGGTCAAGGAAGAGTTTGGAGTGGAACCAACGCACTGGAATTGGGCTTGGTAGATGAGTTGGGAGGTTTGGACAGAGCCATTAGCATAGCTGCTGAAATGGCCAAAGTTAAAATCTATAAAGTAAGTGAACTTCCCGAACGTATCAACCCATTTGAACAAATGATAAAAGAATTTAAAGGTGGAGCTAAAGCTCGAATCTTGAAAAGTGAAATGGGCGCGGCATACCCACTTTATCAAAACTATTTAAGCCTTCAAAACATGGAAGGAGTTCAAGCTCGCTTGCCTTTCTTCTTAGAAATATACTAGATTTTCATATTTTTTGCTTCAAAAATGCCTTGGATTATTCCAGGGCATTTTCGTTTATGTCTAAAAACTTGAAGTAAAAGACCTTTGCAAGGTAAAACGCTTAAAAAATAATTACAATGGGTATAAGAGTTATGATTCTATTAAAGCCTTAAGCTGTATTCTAAAACAGGATAGATAATATCTATAATGTAGATTATCAGCTATATA
>DZDC01000212.1 GCA_022736595.1 Draconibacterium orientale
CGCACCGTCATTGTCGATCACTCCTTCCAATATACCGAGGGAAATCCTCAAAGTTGGCAAGTATTTTCGGCTTTTTTCAATGGCTTCGAAAAGCAAGCGGGCATCATCGTTTTTATTTTGATGATTGGTGGCGCCTTTTGGATTATGAATCAAAGCCGCGCTATTGATGTGGGTATATTGAGCTTTTTACGATTTACCCAACGCTTACAAAACTGTGCTCTTTGTCGAAAAATTGGCATCAACAACATTGTAATGATTCTGATCATGCTGCTTTTCAGTGTCTTTGGCGCTGTCTTTGGCATGAGCGAAGAAACCATTGCCTTCATTGCCATAGTGGTACCTTTGGCCATTCGCATGGGCTATGATAGCCTCACAGGAACGGCTTTGGTTTTTGTGGCTGCCGGATTGGGCTTTGCAGGAGCCGTGCTCAACCCTTTTACCATCGGCATAGCGCAGGGGCTCTCCGACTTACCCCTTTTTTCGGGCATGGGCTATCGCATTTTTAGTTGGTTTGTAATCAATACCATAGGATTTATCTTTATCCTCAACTATGCCTCCAAAGTGAAGCGCCATCCCGAATTTTCTCCCACTTACCAAATCGACGAATACTGGAGGCAGAAAGCCAAAGAAACCGAAGGCGAATCCATTGCGTATTTTCGCAATAAAAGTTCTGTGGTCCTTTATATTATCCTTTTGCTTTTAATAAGTTATTTGGCCTTTCAATATCCTGTGAGCGACTTTAAGGTGGGCACCAGCAGCCAACCCTTTTATGCACTGCCATTGGCGGCTGTGTTATTTGCAATTATGGGAGGATTGAGCTTGCGCAAATCGGTGCATTTCTTTGTTCTGACTTTGCTTTTTTTCACCATTTATTTTCTGATTGTAGGCGTTATGAGTTACGGATGGTATATTGGAGAAATTGCAGCCCTCTTTCTGGCCATGGGTATTCTCAGTGGCATCAGCATGAACTATGGAGCCAACCTTTTGGTAAAACACTTTATCGATGGGGTGAAGGATATTGTATCTGCAGCTTTGGTGGTGGGGCTGGCCGGAGGCATCATCATTGTGTTGCAAGAGGGTAAAGTGATTGATACCCTGCTCCATGCCATGGCCGAAGGAATGCAAGGCTTGGGAAAACTGGGAACGGTTGAAATGATGTATGTGATTCAAAATGGCATCAATATCATTATCCCCTCAGGCTCGGCCAAAGCAGCACTCACCATGCCCTTGATGGCACCCTTCAGCGATGTGGTGGGTCTTAGCAGACAAGCTACGGTGATGGCTTTTCAATTGGGCGATGGTTTTACCAATATGATTACCCCCACCAGTGGCGTGCTTCTTGGGGTTTTGGCGGTGGCTCGCATCCCTTACGAACTGTGGTTTAAATGGATTTGGAAACTGATGCTGCTGCTCATCCTTTTAGGAGCCTTGCTGCTCATACCCACGGTGCTGATGCCCTTGGTGGGATTTTAGAGGGAAATATTGTAGCTTTGTTTTCTTGTTGTAATCACTAATTTCCGATAAAAAGTCTGAAATTCCAAATACCGTGAAGGATCATTAGCCGCAAATGTTTTTTGTTTTGTCGGTACAAAATAAAATTTGAACATAAATCTTACTATTTTTAGATTTGTTGAATCTTTTGCCCTTTGCAGCGTTGGGTTTTAGAATGGATTATATCAAAAAGGGGCGGACAGTCTATCATCTTTGGAATTTGTCGGAGCGCAACTTTTATAGCTGTTTCAGAAAGTCAGACTTATGAATTCTTTTGGAAAAACAGGTATCGTTACAATTGTTTTTATAGCTACTTTAGCTGGGCAAAATTTTAAGGAATACCGATGTTACTTTCAATATAGTCCAATTTCGACTTCGTCTTATTGGACTATTTTCAAGTATAATCGGCATTAACCATTGTAAATTCACAAAATAGTTTGGACTATTTTGTAAATACAATTGGTAGAATTGGAATTTTATGGAGGTTTTTTGCCAGACTGACGTTGAAAATGGTAAAATGTGTCTTGTTGAACCCCAAGCCCACTTCATCTTAAAAAACACTGGTTGCCACCGATGATGGCTGCCTCAATTATGGGAATCATAACTTCGGCGGTGGAGGCTATTTTTGAACGGTAACGCTAATAAAATTGGGCCATAAAACAAATCTTGGGGACTGTGTAACCAGGGCAAACGCATGAGTTTTTTACTTCATGACTAATAATTTTTCAAGATAGCTG
>DZDC01000082.1 GCA_022736595.1 Draconibacterium orientale
GAAGGGTAGGCTTATTAAATTAGATTATACATTTCGCTTGGGGGAAACAGTAAGTCAAGTCCCTTTGGTTTAATTTTAAAAAGTGGACCTTTCTCAACAACTTTGCCAACTGAATTTCTTTTAATCAAGTGGTCAAGAGTTATTATGCCTTGGTCAACCAGTAAGTCAAATTGAGAAGAAATTGGTTTTTTTGTATGCTCAACAAATTTGTATTGGAAATGCTCTCTCCCTCCAATAATAGTACTAACAGCTTCTACCCAAAAAGTTTCTCTGTGCTTTTCATGTAATCTATTATGAAGATTATCAAGAGTCCAAACAACAAAATCACCAAATTCTGGCTTGTCGGAGTTTTCGATAATTTGCTTAATATCTGAATCAAGTCTGAGGTTTAAGCCCTGAGAGTTTCTTGTAATCGCTGAAACCGTGCAATACAATTTAAAATCACTATTTCTTTTGTAACCAAATGCGTCAAGTATTTCAGCCGAACTTTTGAATTTACTTAAATTCCAATCAGGCACTTGTGCAAATAGATTCTTTCGATTTGTCCTGCTACTCCTAAATGATTTAAGCTCAATACCTTTGTAGTCGGGTTGTTTAGACGAATTTATATTAATTCCAAGTACTGTTTCTAAAGTTCTACCAACCGAAGTGTCTGCTTCCACCATTGATGGTATTGGTCCCAAACTTGCAACTTTTCGTAGCATTGCTAATAATTCAAATGCAATTTGATTGGCATTTCCGCTTATTTCAGCAATGAGTTCCTTAAATGGATTGTGAATATTAGTTCTTAGAAGATTTTCAACATTCAATTTTGTGAGATTAAATATGTGAAACTCACCGTTGTAAAAAATAATTGATACAATATCATTGGGAACTGCAAATTTTGTTAATCCAGAAAACCAAATTCTTGGGTCTCCTTTTTTAGTAATCGGTCGATACAATGAGGCATTAGAACTTGTTACAGTAAAGTCAGCGTAAATGTTGGCATTGATTATAATCTTGTGTTCCGGACCTTGTTGCTGGAGGTCGAAATCATGAATATTATTCTCTTTGAGAAAATTTCTAACTGGAGCTGTTGCGTCCATTATTGATTTTTTTAAACCCGTTTCGGTTGGTTCAATAAGAGCGATAGAAATCTGATTCTTCGTTAATATTTTGATTTTATTTTGTTCGAAGTCTGACAGTATTCTCATTATTTTATACTTTTTAAAATTTCAGTAGCAACTGCTCTTGCGAGTAATGGAGGTACTGCATTTCCAACAAGCGTGTATTGAGGAACTTCTGTTTTTCGATTATTTCCGCCAGTCGAACGTTTGCCTTGAAAAACAAATGAATCATCGAATGATTGAAGCCGTGCCATTTCCCTAACAGTCAATGCCCTTGGTGAATTATAGTGAATGTAATCGTCAGGAATAGTCATTATCGTAGAGCTTTGCTTGTCTGGTTTTAACACATTGTAATTTCGCTTATTTGAGCTTAAACCGCATTCTTCGAGTTCACATTGAGCAATTTTATAATCCCCTTGATCTAAAATGATTTGAAGACGTTTTATAACATCTTCATTTTGATTGCTCGTTTTGTGATTATTCAATATATCAAAATACTTTTCGCCATTTGACAATCCATTGAAATCTTTTACATAAAATGGTTTAGACTTTGGCCGAAACTGTTCAATTAAACGACCTTCTCTTGACCACTCCGAAAAAGTTTTTCCTTCTTGCAAATTAATCTTTCCGTCAACTGTTCTTTTTTTAATGAGACCCTTCATTTTTTGTGCAGTTCCATTAAACTGCTTGGATATATCAACCAATTCATAATGATGGGCTTCTTGATTGTTTCCAATAAAATCCAAATCGTACAACGCTTCAAAAACGGTAACTTTTTCTTTTTCTTTTACTGTTGGGGGAATTTCCGAAATGAATTTTTGGTCTTTTCTGCAACCAATAAACAAAACTCTTTCCCGATTTTGAGGCACACCGTAATTTGATGCATTAGCAATAAATGGTTTTTCGATTCTGTACAACCTAATACTCTCAAGTATTTTATTAAGGTTTAGACGTTCATCATCTGTACAGAGAGTTTTCAAAATTTCAACAGTCTCATCAAATGATGCTGTATAGATTTTTAACGCAGTTACTATGTCTTCACAATCTTTTTTGTAGTCTTTAGGTACTTTTAGCTCATTGAATGAATTTTCAATTTGGAGAATTACATTTTCAGAACTTATTTCAGTTAAAAAGTGGGTAAAAGTATCTACGAAAGAGTCATTGTCAATATTGCAAAAATCCTTTTCCTTGATAATGCTTCTTTTTAGTTTTTCCCATTCCTTGGTTCGGGCAAGAATATTGAAGCCGTGTCTTATTGTGTTTATGCTTGAATCTGTTTTACTCGTTTTATAATCAGCTATTTTAGGTGTTATTTGTTTGAATCGGCTATCTACAAATCGAATATATTCATTTCTTCCGACTTCAAGTTCATTATCATTTAACGACTCTATTTCAATACTTTTAATAATACATTCAAATAAAAAAGAATTGCCTTCAACTTTTAATTTTTTTATAAAAGATATTAAAATAGGCATCTCTTTAATGTCAACAATAGAGTTTATCTCTTGAATTATCAAATCCTTGATTTTCCCATTTTCTTTAGTCAGGATGCCTTTCACATTCTCCATTACAAAATATTTTGGTTGTAATCGCTTGATTACGTCCAAGTAATGTGAAAAAAGATCATCCTTTTTATCAAATTTTCTTCTTTTTCCTGCTAAACTAAAACTTTGACAAGGAGGCCCACCGCAAACAACATCAATTGTTTTGTTTCCAATCTTTGCTAACAGGTTCTCTAAGAAATCTGGCTCGGTTATATCTTGACGTAAAAACTCAGCATTTAATCCCAATTGATGATTATATCTAACAATGTGAGTAAGCTCGCAATTTTCATTAATATCACTTGCAGCAATAAAGTCAAAAAATTTATTGTTTATCTCTGCTTGTAAAAAACCTTCGCTAAAACCGCCAGCTCCTGCGAATAAATCAATAAATGAAAAGGGTTTACCATATAAAGAAAGTTGCTCTTTTACAATGCTTACACTATTATTTTCTTTATAACTTTCAATATGTTGGTTTAAAATATCTTTTATTTCTTCTTGAGAATATATCTTTTTTGAAGAATGGTGAAGAAGTTCGTTCGCTCTATCTTCAAGGAACTTTAAATAATGGTTTAGTTCGGTTGATTCTAATGATAGCCCAGTAGCTCTTTGCTTTTTTTTGTCAAATTGTTCAGTGTTAATCTTTCTTCCAGTTGCTAACTTTATTTGACTGCCATTACAATTTATTCTAAGATGAATAGGTGCAAGTCCCTTTCTGTCAGACTTATCGAGATAAAAATTTATTGTTGCCATATATTACGGATGTTTTTACGTACACGGACAAAATTACGGACATTTTTCAAGATATGGTATTACTTTTTTGTTTTTTTTCGAGCGTTGGAAAAATTCAAGCTCTTTTGGTTTTATATTTAGGTCTTTGTGTCAGCAAAAACCAAATGTGCTTGAATGTGCGGCTGGTATTTTATTCCTGTCGTTTATTTTCTTCACTGTCGTTTTCTTTTTACGCTTGCCAACAACTAGTATTTATTCCCCTCACCCTCATTTCCCCTTCTCATCCCACAGTCTATCAAGTCTTTGTGAAATCATAAATACCTTGGAAAAAGCGAGTCCACTCATGTTTTATTTTTTTTTGGAGGTTTAACCTTCCAAAAAGTTATAATTAAATTCATGCTATTAACCACGGTAGGAAATATTTTTTGGTGCGGCCTTGCTTTGCCCATGGATGGAGTATTATACCAATTGTAATTAAGTTTTTGTCCAAACTAATATATTATTTTGCAATGGTCACGCAGGCTCCTTCACCCTCCGGTGCAAAAAAAAACTCTCCCCGAAGGAAGAGTTTTATATTTTGTATCAAAAAAACGGTGGAGGATTAGTCAATAAGAATTTTCACTTCATTATTGCTCACTTCAATAACGCCGCCTTTAATAGCGATGCGTTGTTCGTTTTTGTTGGCCCCCAAGAGTTTTATTTCGCCTTTACCCAAAATGGATACCAAGGGAGCGTGATGGTCAAGAATTTCAAATGAGCCATCCAGCCCGGGTACTTTTACCAAACTGAGTTCCCCACTGAAAAGGGTTTTATCGGGGCTAACAACGTCAACTTTCATGGGCTTGATTATTTTTTAGCGTCAGACAGAATCTTTTTGCCTTTTTCGATAGCTTCTTCTATGGTACCTACGAGGTTAAAAGCGGCTTCTGGAAACTCATCCACTTCACCATCCATAATCATGTTGAATCCTTTGATGGTTTCTTCAATGCTAACAACGCAACCTGCAATACCAGTAAACTGCTCAGCTACGTGGAAAGGTTGAGAAAGGAAGCGTTGTACACGACGGGCACGGTGTACTACCAATTTATCTTCTTCGCTCAATTCGTCCATACCAAGGATGGCAATAATATCTTGCAATTCTTTGTATCGTTGAAGCAATTCTTTTACTCTTTGTGCAGTGTTGTAGTGGTCGTTACCCACGATGTCGGGAGTAAGAATACGAGAAGTAGAATCCAAAGGATCTACGGCAGGGTAAATACCCAACTCGGCAATTTTACGACTCAAAACGGTGGTAGCATCCAAGTGAGCAAAAGTGGTAGCTGGAGCAGGGTCTGTTAAGTCGTCGGCAGGCACGTAAACGGCTTGTACTGAAGTAATAGAACCTCTTTTGGTGGAGGTAATACGCTCTTGCATAATCCCCATTTCGGTGGCCAATGTAGGTTGGTAACCTACGGCAGAAGGCATACGACCTAAAAGGGCTGACACTTCAGAACCGGCTTGGGTAAAGCGGAAAATATTATCGATAAAGAAAAGGATATCGCGACCGCCAGATTTTTCGTCTCCATCGCGGAAGTATTCGGCAAGGGTAAGACCGCTGAGGGCAACACGAGCACGAGCTCCGGGAGGCTCATTCATCTGACCAAAAGTAAGGGCCAATTGCGATTCTTTAAGTTTTTCGAGGTCGATTTTGGAAATATCCCAACCGCCTTCTTCCATACTTTTCTTAAATTCTTCTCCGTAGTTGATAATTCCAGCTTCAATCATTTCGCGAATGAGGTCGTTACCTTCACGGGTACGTTCACCTACACCAGCAAAAACAGATTGGCCAGAGTAATTTAAAGCAATATTGTTGATAAGCTCTTGGATAATAACGGTTTTACCTACCCCAGCACCACCAAACAAACCAATTTTTCCTCCTTTTGAATAGGGTTCAATAAGGTCAATTACTTTGATACCGGTATAAAGGATTTCGCTAGAGGTACTCAAATCCTCGTAACGAGGCGGGTCGCGGTGAATAGCATAGGTTTTTTCTTTGCTTACTGGGCCGATGCCATCAATGGGTTCGCCCACCACATTAAAAACGCGTCCGTTGATATGGTCGCCAATGGGCATGGTAATTTTACTTCCTGTGGCAGTTACTGCCATTCCTCGGCTGATACCATCAGTTGAATCCATGGCCACAGCTCTTACGGTATTTTCTCCGATGTCTTGTTGCACTTCAAGCACAATCTTGTTACCTGCGGCATTGGATACTTCTAAGGCGTCATAAATGTTGGGAAGTTCAGCTTCATTTTCAAAATAAACGTCCACTACAGGCCCAATTACCTGTGAAACTTTTCCAGTTCCTTTTCTTTCCATAAATTGTAACGTATTGTTAATATGATAAATAAAAAAATATTATTGCAATTATTTTCTGTTTATTCGGGTGCACGAAAATACAAATTTTTACTTACAAAAATGCAATTTCATTATTTCATTACCTAAATTGGTATAAATCTTAATTATAAGGGATGGAAATAGTGTCAGTCGATTTAGTTATCGTACCAAGGACGGCGTCGGTAGTTGCGTTTTTGATTCTTGATGTAGTACTTTGAACTGGTCGAAATGCTTGTTTTTCGCAATTTCTTCTGGTACTCGCTTCTGTGAGTTTTCTTTTTTGAATGCCCTGCCCTACGTTTCTTTATCATTTTACGATAACGGGCTTTAGAACATGAAGCTACTGAAAATACCAATGATATTAGAATCAGGTATATCCAAAGGTAACTTTTAATTCTAAAACGGGGCACTACCATTCCAAAAAATTGAATCATTAATTTGATATATATAAACAATCGGTAAAACTACACAATATTTAATTTGACACAACAAAAATCAATAAAGTCTGTCTGCTTTCGCAAAGATTGTGGCTTATACTTTCACTTAACATTTTGGTTACATAAGTTTGTTTATTTTTGCCGACTTAAATTTGTTATTTACAACTCATACTCACTAACCTACATTCCTTTTACCATTGAGGGAAGGAATATTATTTATTATTTATGTTCAAAATTCAACTTACTTCAATCTTTATTTTTGTTCAAGTTGCTGTATTTGCGCAACTTAGCGGAGTAAAAACCATTGGAGCCAGCGGGGCAGACTATTCTACATTAAGCGCAGCAATGGCGGCACTCAATACGCAAGGGGTGAACGGAGCCGTAGTTTTTAATATTGCTAATGGCACTTATAACGAACAAATTACCCTCAATGCCATCAGTGGAGCCAGCGCCACCAATACCATAACCTTTCAATCGACCTCTGGAGATAGCAGTTTAGTAGTTATTCAAACGGCCAGCGCTGCCACGGCAACCAATAATTTTGTAATGAAATTGAATGGAAGTAAATATGTTAGGTTTAAGAAAGTTACCTTTAAAAGGACAGGTACTGAGGTTTACTCTTCAACCGTGGAATTGTCAGGGACTACCAATCAGGTACGCTTTAGTAATTGCGCTTTTTTAAATGAAGTTAATATCAATACTTCGATCTTCGGATCGTTAATCTATGGTGCTAATGGCGGCACTAATGTACTTAGTTATTACACTTTTGAAAATAATCGCTTCAGCAATGGAGCCAATGGAATTTATTTTTTTGGTCAAAGTTCGGTCAATCTTTCTGCCGGGCTTATGGTTACGGGAAACAAATTCGAAAATCAAACCCGCTGGAGTATGCGTTTAAGCTATTTGCAAAGCCCTGAAATAAAGAATAATATTGTGATTTCTAACAGCACCAATGCGGATTATACCGCCATTTATGCCCAATACTGCAATCAAGCTTTGCGAATACAAAACAATAAAGTACAATTTGGTGCTGGTTATGGCATTCGAATGGATAACTCCACAGGAACCAATGGTTATGGATTGATTAGTAATAATATGGTTTATAGTGCAGGAAGCAACACCATTGCTTTAAGCTTAGCCAATAGTGGTGCTCAAAATATGTATTACAATAGTTTAAAAGTGGGAAACTCGGGTAAAGGTTTAGTACTCGATGGTTCCAATACCAATGGTTTGTATTTTCAGAACAACGTCATTATGGTGGGAACCTCAGGTTTTTGCATTCATGCCACCACTTCTGCCATAAGCCCTTTCAATGTTTCTAACTACAATAATTTTTATTTTAATGGGGGCAAGATGGGCAATTGGGGCTCCAACACCAACATCAGTACTTTGTCTCAATGGATTACTGCCACCAATCTAGAACAAAACAGCATCAATGTTTTGCCCCAATTCGATCCCAATTCACCCTTGTATATTACTGGTTACTCTGCTATGAGTCGTAAAGGAAGCTCTGCCCTCAATCCTCCTCTAGTCAGCACCGACATCGATGGCAAAGTGCGCAATGCAATACCTGATATTGGAGCTCATGAATTTAGTTACGATGATTTAGCCATTTATTATACAGCCCCCGGAGATAGCATTTGCGAAAATCAGTTTATTGGGGTTTATTTTCGCGTTATTAACTTAGGAAACTGTACTTACACCGGTGGTTTAAATATGAATTATAGTGTCAATCAAGGCACTCCGGTGTATCAAAATTTTAGTACGTTTACCTTGTTAACTCATGATACAGCAGCTTTCTTTTTCACTGCCTTTCCTACAAACTTAAATTCAGGACTCAATTACCTCAAGCTTCAAAATTCACTTGCGAGCGATGTGAATATGAGTAATAATACCGATAGTCAGTGGGTTTATTTACAAGCTCCTCCTAGCAACAATTGGCCTGCCGATACCTTTATTTGCGCCAATAATTCCGTTCAATTGCAAGCGGTTGCAGGGATGGACAGTTACCTTTGGTCAACGGGGGCCAACAGCCCTTCTATCCTTGTGGATAGCAATGGGGTGGGCTATGGTCATAAAAATATTTCGGTTACTATGATGCAAGACCTTTGTACTGTAACCGAATCCATCAAAGTCAATTTCTACAGCTGTGCAGCTATTGAAGAATCTAATATGTTGAACAACATAAAGATATATCCAAATCCAAGCGGGGATGGAAAGTTTTTTGTGGAAATGTACCAGCAAAGCAGTTACCTTTACCAACTTTTTAGTGTAAACGGTCGTTTGCTTGAAGAGGGTGAATTTAAAGGGAGTTTAGATTTTAGCGATTACGGAAAAGGTTTGTATTTATTGCGAATTAGCAACTTGAAAGAAAGTATAAGCCGTTCTTTGATCATACAATAATACAAATTGGAATTAATGAAGTTTAGTCTGTTCTTGGGAATGTTTTTGATCTTATCGTGGAAGGGGTTTTCGCAACCTACTCTTTCACAGGACGAAAATATGAATGCCGAATTGGCCTTGGCCGATAAGGGAAAATTATTTCCCATGGATGTGGATACAACTTATTCCATGGCTACTCCTGCCAGTTGGCTTTATCGTTTTTGGAATACCGATCATCAATGGTATTCGGATCACAATAATGAAGTTAGCCTTGAGAAGGTTATGGTGGTGGTGGAAGATCCTAAGAATGGAAAATTTTACGTTCATCCTAAAATGGGAACCCTCAATTCAAGATACGGTCCTCGCAGGCGTCGTAACCATTATGGTATTGATATAGGGCTACATACTGGCGACCCTGTTTATGTAGCCATGGATGGAATGGTACGTTTTGCAGCCTATGAAGGGGCCATGGGAAAGGTGGTAGTAATAAGGCATGCCAACGGTTTGGAAACGGTGTACGCCCATCTTTCAAGAATTAATGTCCAGCCCAATCAGATTGTGGGGGCGGGTCAGGTGGTGGGATTGGGAGGTTCAACGGGGCGGGCTTCAGGCCCTCACCTCCATTACGAAATACGCTATCTGGGGAGAGCGTTAAACCCCGAAAAATTTATCGACTTCACCACAGGCCATCCATGGAGCGATACAGTAATTCTTGATCAAAGTTTTCTGCGAAAGAATGGATGGGTAAAAGAAGAACCTGTTGAAGAACTGACCAATGACACACTCATAGAAGGAGAAGTGGGTACAGGAGATAGCCTCGTGGCTTCCGATACAATGGCTTTAGCACCGCCACCGCCTCTTATCCCTGATCCTCCTAAAGTGGAAAAGCCCAAAGCTCCTGCTCCCAAATACCATACTGTGAAATCGGGAGAAACCCTTTCAGCCATTTCCCGAAAACACGGAATTTCAGTAAATACACTGTACAAACTCAATAAACTTAACGAACGAAGTGTTTTGCAAATTGGTCAAAAAGTGAGAATTAAATAATAATCAACATAAATCAAAACCTTAAGTTATGGAAAAAACCAATATAGAAGTAAAGTGGAAGAACAATATGTCTTTTGATGCCATTGTTAACGGTCACGTAATTCCTCTTGACGCTGAAGCAAGCGTAGGAGGACAAGATCAAGGCCCTCGCCCTAAACCATTAATCCTTGTAGCTTTGGCCGGTTGTACTGGAATGGATGTGGTGT
This sequence comes from Draconibacterium orientale, assembly GCA_022736595.1. Taxonomy (GTDB): domain Bacteria; phylum Bacteroidota; class Bacteroidia; order Bacteroidales; family UBA1556; genus UBA6267. The sequence goes on from DZDC01000082.1 coordinate 9,828, forward strand.
CGATTTTGAATAAAATGCGCGTGGAGTTGGAGGATTTTAAAGTAGATGTAAGTGGTGAACTGACCGATGAACATCCTAAATATTTTAATAAAATTCATATCACCTATTCCTTTAAGGGCAAAGATTTGCCCATGGATAAACTTGAAAAAGCCATCAACTTAAGCCAAGAACGTTATTGCGGAGTATCGGCCATGCTTATCAAAGTAGCGGAGCTAACCCACGAAATTGTACTGATGTAAATTCAAATCCTATTTTGATTCTATAGCATAAAAGCTGCCTTTTTTAGGTGGCTTTTGTGATTTATAGGTTTAGCGTTATTAAAAATCAGAATCCGAGACCGTTGCAAAAAATTGAAGGCGTATATACATTTAATTTTGCAACGGTCTCAATCCATTATTGGCTAATTCTTTTATAATAAT
>DZDC01000213.1 GCA_022736595.1 Draconibacterium orientale
CTACATTTCCCGCCCCGATAATCGTAATCTTCTTTCTCATGTTTTCCTCTTTATTGTTTGATAATTCGTATTTTATTCTAACCACGATGAACGAAACAAGCCTCTTGTCAGAAAAATTTCTTTGAAAAAACAAGAAATTTTTCTGCACCCCACTACTCTTTCATTGTGCAATTCAACAAATTTTCTGTTTTATATTCAACTATTGGCTCATGAACCAATGGATAACTATCCATCCAAACTAAATCTTTACCTATAACAAGCTCTTCCATCATTGCATGATGAGTGTTTTTCATTGGAATAAGACGCATTTGAAAGCCGTATTTTCTTGCCATTTCCTTAACCTCATCGGCATTATCATACGTCATCAAAAAATCACCTTTTATCGACTTGCAAAGCCTGAATAAACGTTCATGGTCAAGCATAAAATGCCGATAAAGTCTTCTACCAGCTTTTTTCCCGCCTGCCGTGTAAGGAGGATCTATAAAGAAAACAACATCATCGCGGTGTGAATATTCTTGAATAACCTCCAGCCCATCTTTTTGCAGAAACAATATTCTTTCCGCAACCAATTTTATGTTAAGAAATCTCTTGGCCAAGGTAGAAGGATACCAACGGGAACTGATCCCCTTGCCATTTTCTCCGTTTTTAAGAAAACCAGCCCCTTGCGCGAGGATACCTCCATGAAAAGTTCGATTTTTCAAGATAGCTTGAAAGGCCTTTTCTCGATCATTGCCGGCCACTTTAGAAAGTTTTTCGATAACCGATTCTTTTGTTAGATGAAAGGAAAGAATCTCATTGGCAATCCACTCCGTATGTCCATCAACCACAGTCTTCCAAACTGCTGCGATGTCTTCGTCAATTTCGGCCATCACAACGTTTGGCACATAATTTTCAAAAAGTGCAGTGAGACTTATAATGCCCCCACCCGCAAACGGCTCTATCAGGAGTTCTGGCTTTGAATGCTGATTAGACAACCAATTACGAAATGTTGGAACAAACCATGTTTTTCCACCGGGATAACGAAATGGACTTCTTTGTGGAATCGAAGCAACATTGACCGGACATGGAAGAATAACCCGTTCAGCCAATTCTGGGAACAATCGTAGTTGTATTGGCGCTTTCATTAAAATGGCTTTTCAATTGTCCTGTTTATAGGTGGCGCTTCGAGTTGATCGTCTAGTTTCCCCTGGAGATGTTTGAGAAACTCGTTGAGTTCCCCTGGCACTGGAGTTGTAATTGAGATAAGAGCCGTTTCAAATTCTGTAAAAATTTCATCAATCTTTGTTAAGACAAACCGTTCCTGCCCATTTTCCTTAACCAATACAAGATCATATACAAACCAAGCGATATCAGCTTTTGACTTGTTCACCGATTTTAAGGGAGGAAGCGTTTCGAAGAACGATTTATCCAACGCCACGGCTGTCTTTTTCCGCCAAGAGTGAAGTATTCCTCCCTTAAACATAAGTTGCGGTGCCAGACGTTTTCGAGATGAGGACAAATAATCAGGACGTGGATAGTTTGATTGTGTTGTCCAATCCATTCCAGCATGAACTTTGGGATTTTTTATGTAATGCTCAAAGGGATCGCGAACGTTGCCAGAAATGTAAACCGCCTGTATTTCAAGCGCTCCGAAATCAGAAATTTTTCCTTTATCGTCATAGGCAACAAGAACGATATCAATATTACCCGCTGATTTACCATTGGCGTCATTCAATCGGACTTCTGTAAGTGAACTCCAAGCGACATCATCGCCAAAGAAAAATGACGCTGCATCTTCAGCGATAAGCCATTCCTCTCTAAAGCGAATCGGGCATGTTATTACCGGGACATTATTGCGAAACACACTACATACGCCAAGGGGATTCTTGGCCTTATCTTTTGTACAATTTGGCACTTTGTTACCAAAAGGGCATAGACGTTGTGAGCGATATCTCTTTGCCTTAGCTGATTGATCGGTCACAAGATGGCCAAAAACCTCTGCAAGAGGTTGAAGATGTTCTGTCATACCTTCCTTGTCATAGCATCATTTTTGATTATCGAATTTCATCAAGACGAGGCAACTTACCTCGTAGAAAAGAATTCACCTATACACCTCTTAACTTCTTAAGATGCTCCTCCACCCGCCGCAGATCCTCCGGGGTATCCACCTCAATGGAGTCATGTTCAGTCAAAACCACCCTGATCTTATAGC
>DZDC01000006.1:0-14318 GCA_022736595.1 Draconibacterium orientale
GCAGCAAAATTATATTATTTTATGCAGTATGATGTTTTTTAACATTTAGAATTGTTACCTTCATTAATTGTAACACGTTGTAAGGAAATTGGGTTACCGCCAGCGAAACTAATAATGAAAAATTTGAAATTGAACGATCCTTTGACCTCAGCCAATGGGAAGTGATTGGAGAAGTTAAAGGCCAGGGAAATAGTCAAAAAATGATGCAATATTCTTTTATTGATGCCAAGCATGCTTACGGAGTAAATTACTATCGCGTGAATCAAATCGACTTTGATGGTAAACATCAATACACTCGTACTGTGGCTTCTGAGCTGAAAAAGAAAGGTGAAATCAAAATATATCCTAACCCTGCTCAATCAAAAGTTACTTTGCATTCGGATCTTAGCATACAAGAAATTGTGCTGTACAACAGTGCCATGCAAAAAGTGGGTTATTTAAACCCTAAGGGTGAAAATAGCGTTGAGCTCGACCTTTCGCAGCACAAAGCAGGCATCTATTTCTTGGGTATAAAAACACAGAATGGACTTACGTACCACCTTTTGATAATTACTTCTGGCTTTATAAATTAGCTGAGATTTTACCAAAATGCCGATTTAAACGATATTATTTCTAACTCCCCGCATTCAGTTTTTTAATCTCTTGGAGGGAAGCGGAGGCTCGAATTTGTTGGCTCTTTCACAAGAATAGAAGTCGAGGTTAGCTCATTGATATTTTCCTATTCATAATCATCATTATATCATTACATTCTAAAGGTATTTAGCGCCAGCAAACACAAAATAGCACTACTTTGGCTGTTTCTTTTTATTACTCAGTAATAAGCTAAATATTTATTTAAACACAAAAACAATTACGTATGAGTATCAGTTTAATAGGCCGAAATGTTGGAGAATCGGTTACCTTAAAGTTAAATGAAACCTTTGCCATACTAAAAGCAAAAGGCGAACCTGTAATTCACCTTGGCGGTGGCGAACCCAAAAGTAAAGCCCCCCTTGATGCCATTACTGCCATAGCTGCACACCTCAATACCGCCGAAGTACGTTATGCACCGGTGGACGGAAGTGTAGAAATGAAAAAAGCCATTATTCGCTACACTTTGGATCATTACCATCGCTTAGTTGAACCCGAAAATGTGATTGCTTCCAGTGGAGCAAAACAAGCATTGATGGTGGCGCTTCAAGCCATTCTTGACCCACAAGATGAGGTAATTTATCCTGCTCCATACTGGGTTTCGTATCCCGAAATGATAAAACTTTGCGGCGCAATTCCTATCCCTGTAGTGCCTTCTGATGGCACTTTCACCCCTCGCATGGTCGATATCGAACAAAACGTAACCAGCTACACCAAAGCCATTATCATCAACAGCCCCAACAATCCTTCGGGAGCAGTTTACCCCGGTTCTTTTATCAAAGAGATCGTTGAGTTTTGCGAAAAGAAAGGCATCTATCTCATCATGGACGACATATACCACGTGCTTACTTTCAATGGTAAAAAGGCGGCCAATGTGTTTGATTATGTGACCGACTTTACCGAAAACAGTAAACTTATCCTCATCAACGGAGTTTCAAAAGCTTACGCCATGACTGGTTTTAGAATTGGTTGGGGCATTGCCAACAAACAATTGATAAAAGTGATGGCCAACATTCAAGGTCATCAAACCAGCGGCCCAAGCATCTTATTACAAAAGGCAGCCATCGGAGCCATCAATGGCGTACAATCCAGTATCGAAAGCCTTCGTACGACCTTAGAAAACAACCGTAAAGTGCTGGTTCAACGCCTTAGAGCTTTCAACGGAGTTCATTTGATTGAGCCCGATGGAACCTTTTATGCCTTTGCCGATTTCAGTGCTTATGATAAAGATTCAACCCGTTTAAGCAATTTCCTTCTCGAAAAAGTAAAAGTACTTACCATGCCTGGAAAAGAATTTGGAATGGAAGGCTATTTGAGAATCAGCTTTTGCGGAAGCATCAAAGAAATCAACGAAGGTATCGATCGTATGAAATGGGCTTTAGATCCCAATTCTCCCAACGAACTTTATATTGGTGAGCGCAAATTGGTTCGCGATTGGTTATAAACTCTAAAAACGAAAAACCCATGAAGTATTTAAAATTTGATACTCCGGCACTTAAACATGCCCGCGATTATAAAGCTGAATTTGGACTGATGAATCATGGCCTGGTTCATCTTGATACAGTTTACTGGAACTTACCTGTTCCCGCCTTGGTTGAAGAAGCTATTTTTAGAGGCGAAGGCAAGCTGGTGAATGGAGGTGCTTTTCAAACTTATACGGGCAAGTGGACTGCCCGCGCTGCCAACGACAAGTATTTTGTAAAAGAAGAATCCACCGAACACTTAATTGATTGGGGCTCCTACAACCGCCCTATGACCTCCGAAAAATTTAATGCCCTCTTTGCCCGCTTGCAGTCGTTTTGGCAAGGTGAAGAACTTTTTGTACAAGATCTTTACGCCGGTGCCGATCCCGATTATCGCCTTCCGGTGCGCATTGTTACCGACCGTGCTTGGGTAGCGCATTTTGGCAAAAACATGCTTTTGAGCGAGAATGATCTCTCTAAACTTAAGCAATTTATCCCCGACTTCACCATCATGGTAAGTCCTAAATTTAAAGTTGACCCTCGCATCGATGGCACTTTAAGCGAAACCGCTATCGTTATCAATTTTGCCCAACGTTTGGCCATTATCGCTGGAACAGAGTATGCTGGAGAAGTGAAAAAATCCATATTCACCATTATGAACTTCCTGATGCCTTTGCAAGATGTAATGTCGATGCATTGCTCAGCCAATGTGGGTAAAGAAGGAGATGTAGCTTTATTTTTTGGACTCAGTGGAACAGGAAAAACTACCCTCTCTGCCGACCCCAAACGCATGCTCATTGGCGACGATGAACATGGCTGGAGCAACGATGGTGTTTTCAATTATGAAGCCGGTTGCTATGCCAAAGCCATTCGCTTAAGCGCCGAAGCTGAACCTGAAATTCATGCTTGCACCTACCGTTTTGGAACGATTCTCGAAAATGTGGTTTTTGATCCCGCCAGCCGCCAACTCGACCTCGACGACGAACGCATCACCGAAAATACCCGCCTCTCTTATCCCCTGGAATTTATTCCCAATGCGGTAAAAGAAAAAATGGTAAAATCTCAACCTAAAAACATCATCTTCCTTACTGCTGATGCCCAAGGGGTAATGCCTCCCATTGCTCGTTTAAGTATGGAACAAGCTATTTTTCACTTCATTAGCGGTTATACCAGCAAGATTGCAGGAACCGAATTGGGGTTAGGAATTGAACCTGAGATGACTTTTAGTGCTTGCTTTGGAGCTCCTTTTATGGTTCACCATCCCTACTTCTATGCTAAATTGCTTCGCCAAAAAGCCGAAGCCGCTGGCGCCACCATTTGGTTGGTGAACACGGGTTGGGTTGGTGGTAAATTTGGTGTGGGTAAGCGTATCTCCATTCGCCATACTCGCAACATGCTCAACGCAGCGCTTGAAGGCAAACTCGACAATGTGGAATTTAGAAAAGATAAACTCTTCGGATTTGATATACCTTTGAGCTGCCCTGGAGTTCCCGATGACGTATTCGAACCCAGCAATGCTTGGGGCAACAAAAAGGATTATTGGAAAAAATACGATGCTCTCGTTTCACGTTACATCGAAAATTTCAAACTTTTTGCCAGTTTCGTACCCGACGATGTGAAAGCCGCAGGGCCTAAACGCTTGGCTGAAGTTGGAGAATAAAACTCCTTCCCTAAACCTACTATTAAAAGCTACCTTAATATACAAGGTGGCTTTTCTTTTTTTATACCATTAAAAATCGATCCTTGATAAATAAAACATCCATATAGGTTTTTATAAATTGCTGAATTTATATTTGTTATCACTTCTGACCGATTAAATATAGAATCCAATTATTTCTTTAGATTCCGAGCGTAGCGAGGAATCTAAAATTTTTAGTCGGTCACTGGTGATTTGTTATGAATATTTATCAGAGCTATATTCAACAATAGTAATTACTTTTGTAACTATTCAAACCAAGTCACGTCAAAGGAGCTATTAACTTTTTTCTCGCCAAATGACCGTACAAGAGTACAATCAATGTGTGGATAAATATGCCGATGCAGTGTATCGCTTCATCCTTAAATCTATTGAGGATGAGGATAATGCGCAAGATATTGTGCAGGAATCATTCACCAAGATGTGGGAAAAAAGAGACAATATCGAAGATGGGAAATCAAAATCCTATCTTTTTACCACCGCTTATCATACCATGATCGACTGGATAAGACGAAGTCGAAATGTTAAAGTTGAAGATCGATTTTTTGAAAATCATGCCACCAGCCGCCATCGATACGACGATCTTAAAGAGGTACTGGATGAAGCTTTAAGTCGATTGCCACAAATTCAGAAAACGGTGGTTCTTCTACGCGATTACGAAGGATACTCATACGAGGAAATTGGGAAAATTACCAATCTCAACGAATCGCAAGTGAAAGTGTACATCTTTAGAGCCCGAGTGGCTCTTAAAAATTATATTGGAAGTCTTGATACTGTGATTTAACCATGCCAAACCATAACATCCACCGAAACAATTATGAGCTTTTTATGCTCGACTTCATAGAAGGCAATCTTTCTACGGAGCAGCATGAACAGGTGGTTCTGTTTCTTGAGCAAAATCCTGACTTGGCATCATTGATTGAGAACTTTGGAGAAGTGAAGTTAAGTGCTCCCAACAAAAAATTTAAAGCCAAGCATACCCTTTACCGATCCGAATCAGCAGAAACCTTTGATTCCATAGATCTGCTTTTTGCTCGGCAACTTGAAGGTGACTTATCTCCTGAAGAAGCGTTGCAGTTAGAAACCCAAATATTTCAAAATCAGCAACTTCAATCCACAGCACAGTTGATGTCACAATGCAAACTGTCGGCAAATCTTGCTTTGACGATGGAGCATAAAGAAGTACTGTACCAATTTGCCTGGGACAATCAATTCATTGGAATGGCTGAGCTTGACAGCCTAATAATATCGCATTTTGAAGGCCTTCTTAGCTCCGAAAGTAGTGCTTTGTTAATTGCAAGTTGTCATCAAGATCCAGTGGCACAACGTCAATGGGATTTATTAAGTAGCGCCTACCTTACCGCTCCAATTATTTCGATGCCCTCCAAAGAAGGTTTAAAAAGATCCATTCCGCTTGCCAAACCCAGATATCGCCAATCGTGGTTTCACCTCCAGGCCGCGGCGGTGGTTTTACTGATTCTTTTCAGCTTATTACCTCGGTTTTCGCCCCAACAAGCCCCTCTGGCATATAGTTTCAAAAAAGCTTTGGAAAATACCCTGCAAAATCCATCGCTCCAATCTACAGTTGATGCAAAGAGGGACATATCCATTCAACCCATTCATGATGACGCTCCAAAGCAACAAAACGCCACACAACCTACATCGCTTCAAACGGTTGCTTCAATTCACCACAGTGGTTTTGAACAAAGTGCAGCTATTCAAATGACAACGACTGGCAATGCTCCTACGGCATTTGTGCTCAACGATTCTATCGAGGGCTATTATCAAATTACAGCAGAAAGTACCCAAAGTCGATTAAAGAAATTGCCTTTAGCCAAAGAAGTAACACGATTGGGCGCGCGTTATTGGAACAAGGGTAACCGCATCATCCAAGATGAGCGTGAAAAAATCATGGTTGAAAAGCCACAGAATTATCTTTATTCCATGGCTGAAATTGCACTTACGGGATTCAATAAACTCACTGAATCAGATTTTTCGTTGCCCAAAGACAGGCTAAAGGAAGATAAAGCCTCCGAAAATTAGGGCAAATTGCAGCAATAATTATGCAAACAACTTCTCAATATTACACCCTACCACACACATTTTTAACAAACTAGTATAAAAAATTAGCTTGAGATTTAAAAAAATTTTGCTGAATTGGGTAAATTAGCTTTTCTTTGCACCTTGTTTAATCATAAATTTTATACAACATGTCAGACATTAAAAGCAGAATTACCGCTATCATCGTTGATAAACTAGGTGTTGACGAGAGTGAAGTTACTCCAGAGGCTAGCTTTACCAACGATCTTGGAGCCGACTCATTAGATACTGTAGAGTTGATCATGGAATTTGAAAAAGAATTCAACATTGCTATTCCAGACGATAAAGCTGAAGGAATATCAACGGTAGGTGATGCCATCACCTATATCCAAAACAATGCCTAAACGATAAAATCTCATTTATGAGTTTGAAACGTGTAGTTGTTACAGGAATTGGAGCGCTTACTCCATTAGGGAATAACTTGTCAGAGACCTGGCAAGCTATGATTAATGGAGTGAGCGGCGCCGCTCCTATTAAAAACTTTGATGCAAGCAACTTTAAAACGCAGTTTGCTTGCGAAGTTAAGAATTTCGATCCTTTACAATTCTTCGATCGTAAAGAGGTACGTAAGTACGATCCCTGTGCTCAATTTGGTATCATTGCTTCAGATATGGCTATTGCCGACAGCGGCTTAGAGCTTGACAAAGAAGATTTGAGTCGAATAGGAGTAATATGGGGCTCTGGTATTGGCGGGTTAAAAACCTTCAGTGATGAGGTGAGCGACTTTGCCAAAAGTGGAATTCCTCGATTCAATCCTTTCTTCATCCCTAAAATGATTGCCGATATTACCGGCGGACACATTTCCATAAAATACGGTTTTATGGGCCCCAACTTCACCTGTGTTTCTGCATGTGCCAGTGCTGCTAATGCCATGGCTGATGCATTTAACTACATTAGATTAGGTAAAGCCGAGGTATTTGTGACCGGAGGTAGCGAAGCTGCTATTTATGAGGCTGGAGTGGGTGGATTCAATGGAATGCATGCCATCAGTACCCGAAATGAGGATCCTTCAAAAGCCAGCAGACCTTTCGACAAAAACAGAGATGGTTTTGTAATGGGCGAAGGCGGAGTATCATTAATTTTTGAAGAATTAGAACACGCTTTGGATAGAGGTGCAAAAATCTATGCTGAAGTTGCTGGAGCCGGACTTTCCGGTGACGCCCATCATATGACTGCTCCTCACCCCGATGGTGCAGGTGCTGCCAAAGCTATGAAAGATGCAATGATGGACGCGGGTATTCAACCTACCGACATCCTCCATATCAATACCCACGGTACTTCAACTCCCGTTGGCGATATGGCTGAACCTAAAGCTATCATTAGTGTTTTTGGTGAACATGCCAAAAATATATACGTGAATTCCACAAAGTCAATGACTGGTCACCTATTGGGTGCAGCCGGAGCCATCGAAGCTATGGCAGTGATTATGACTATCAAGGAGGGTATCGTTCCTCCCACCATTAACTTTGAAGAGGAAGATCCCGAAATTGATTACAAATCCATCAATTTTGTATTTAACAAAGCCGTTAAAGCTGATATCAAGTATGCGCTGAGCAATACTTTTGGCTTTGGTGGTCATAATGCTTCGATGATTTTTAAGAAATTCGAGAACTAAAATTCATTGTCGCTACAAATTAAAGGCACGCTAAAAGCCAGATTTGGGAAAGGAGACCAACGTATTCTTTCTCGGGCTATAAAAAATATTTTCGGGTTTTACCCCGAAAATATTTTTTTATATGCCCTTGCCTTGCGCCATAAATCAGTGGCTGAAGAAGTTCATGATGGTATTAAAAATAGCAACGAACGTCTTGAATACTTGGGGGATGCCATCTTAAGTGCTGTGGTGGCCGATTACCTTTTCAAAACCTTCCCATATAAAGATGAAGGCTTCCTGACCAAAATGCGTTCAAAAATGGTGAGCAGAGCCATGCTCAATAAAATCTCTTCAAAAATGGGCGTTCCTGATTTGGTTCAAGCTACTAAAGATAAAGCAAGCCAACCCAAATCCATTAATGGGGATGCCTTTGAAGCCCTTATTGGCGCTATTTACCTTGACCAAGGATATAATTTTACCCGTAAAATTATTATAAACCGTATCTACAAATCCTCAGTAGATATCGATGATTTGGAAAAGATGGAAACAAATTTCAAAAGCCGACTGATAGAGTGGGCACAGAAAAACAAAAAACATCTGGAATTTAAAATTTCACCCGACTCCAGCCCGAAGAAAGGATTGCATTACATCGATTTAATGGTGGATGGCCAATTAATTGCTCAGGCCAAAGATTTTAACATCAAAGGAGCCGAACAAAGTGCAGCTGAAAAAGCTTGGGCTATTCTTATGGCTCCAAGTCTAGACGAGGAATAGCGGCTTTCGTCAACAATCCCATTTAGCTTTTAGAAAAAAGTCTAAAGCAGCAAGCCGATTAACTTCGGTTTGAAGGCTTCTTTGGAACAAGGGTAATAATCACATTTACTCCCTTGCCTGGTGCAGTTTCGTAATGATATTCTCCTCCTATTTGGTTAACACGAGCTTGTAGATTTTTCAACCCAAGTCCCTTTTCACCTATTGAATTCATGTCAAAGCCTACCCCGTGATCTTCCACCATCAAGGTAAGTTCCTCTTGGTCCGAAATCATTTGAACAAATATTTCGGTGGCCAGGCTGTGTTTAATGGCATTGGTGACCAACTCTTGTACAATTCTAAAAAGTTCTATTTCGACATCTGGGGATAGATTAAGCGGGATGCCAGCAAAAATAAAATTGATTTTAATTCTTCCGGCAGTGTTGATGGCATCGCGTAAAGTTTCAATGGCTCCTTTGAGTCCAAACTGTACGATGACGCCTTTGCTCAAATTGTGGGAGATATTACGAACCTCTGAAACTGAGTTGTCCAATAAATCCAATGCAAAACTGAAGTTATCACGTTCTTGATCAGTTTTGGCAACGGTGGCTTCAAGGCTGCTAAAATGGAGCTTCACTGTGGAGAGCAAACTTCCCAATCGGTCGTGCAGTTCGGAGGCCACTCGTGAACGTTCGCGGTCTTGACCTTCCATAAAACTGTTGATGCTGGTAACTTCTTGGTTCTTGATTAAATCCAGCATTTTTTGCCGAGCCATTTCCTCATTTCTTGCCATGCGCTCTAAGTTGGCTTTGATCTTGATTTTTGAGGTTTTTCTAATAAAATAAACCATCACCAACAAAGCCGAAATGGTAATCAACAAACCAATTCCTGTCCAACGTTGACGGTTATTGATAATAACTTGCTTTTCATTTTTAAGCTTTTCGAGTTCCGTAACTTGCTGAAGTTTTTCGATTTCACGATCTTTCTTCTCGCTCTCATATTTTTCCTTGTATTCGTTGATTTTTTTAGAAACTTCTACCGAATTGATGCTATCCTTAAATATTACATATTTTTGGAAGCTTTCCAATGCTTTCACAGGTTCATCTAAGGCCGCATGAATTACCGAAAGTCCATGATGTATTTCTTTAATGGTTTCACCCATCTTTGCATTTTCGGCTTTGACAAGGGTAGTTTCCAAAAGGGTCTTGGCCTTGCTATATTGTTTCATTTCAATGTAGGTAATGCCAATGTTGGCATTGGATTGGATCATTCCCATTAGGTAATCCTGCTTCTTTTGAATTACCAAGGCCTTGTTGAAATAATGGAGCGCACTGTCGTAATTGGCTAAGTGTTTATATATCAATCCTATATTATTGTAAATGCCTGCATAAGACAAAGGTTTTGTCGTTTTTGGATTTGTCACCCTAAGATTGTAATTGAAGTAGTATAAGGCCTTGTCGTAGTTTTGTTGACTCAAATACAAGGACCCTAAATTCGTATATACGCCCAAAGCAATGCTCTCATCCTTCAATTGCTTGCTGATGTCCAAAACCTTTTGATATTCTTCTAAGGCTCTGGGGTAATCTTTGTTAAAGTAATAGATGTTTCCGAGATTAATGTAACAAAGTGCAGCTCCGTATTGATTGTTTAACGCATTATAATATTTAAGTGCAGTGTAAAAATTGTCGATGGCAAGGCTGTAGTTTCCTGTTCTAAAATGTGTAATGCCAAGCTGCCGATAGCAATAAGCGAGGTCACTTTGTTGCTTTTTAATTGGAGTATTGTTTTTTTTGTGACTGACTTGGTAATTTCTAATGGCCTCATTAATAAAATAAGCACTGCTGTCGAATTGGGATTCTTTCTCGAATATTATTCCCAAAGTAAGCTCCATTTTGGCTTGATCAGATAAGATTTTAGACTTCTTACCATACACAATTCCCATACGTATCAATGGAAGAGATTCCTTATATTTAGCCGTTTCGAATAATTTTAATCCTCTAAATCCATAATAACGGCACAAAACAGTATCGTTGGGATACCGTTGTACAAAAACAAAAGAGGTATCGAAGTAATTCATAGCCTGGGTTAGATTTCTAGTTTCAAATCCCAGTCTCATATAAGCATCCGCTTTGAGTTTTGGATTATTACCATGGGCAATACGAAGTAAACTATCTGTTATTGATGCAGCTACACTCAGTTGTAAAGCCAGAAAAACCAGAAACAAAAATAATCGTTGAGAAAATAACATAAGCTATCGATATTAAAACTCCGCTAAAGTAAATAAAAAGGCCTTTTACGTTCTTTAAAAAAATAAGTTCATACTAAAATTACCTACTTTTGCGTTTTTATTGCCAAAATCAACTTCAGGTATGCAAAATAACGACATTCAAAACCAATCTTTCAGTGCCATTGGGCTCGTTTTATTCTTGTGGAAAAAGAAATTTATTCTGCTTGGAATTACCTTCGTAGCCATTGTAGCAGCCTCCATTTTTTCAGCCCCAATTTTCATTCCGCCCAAATACAAGTCCACCGTAGTGTTGTTTCCATCGGCTACCAACTCCATTTCAAAAGCGCTTCTCGGCGATAATCCGAGTTATAAGCAAGATCTTTTGCAGTTTGGGGAGGAAGAAGATGCCGAACAGCTTTTGCAAATTCTTAACTCAAGTAAGATTAGAGATCGAATTATCGATAAATATCACCTCCTGAAGCATTACGATATCGATTCAACCAATCAGTTTAAGCGCACTTTGCTTTTTAAGGAATACGAAAGCAATATTAAATATCGTAGAACCGAAAACATGGCTGTGGAAATTACGGTATTGGATATTGACCCCCAAATGGCTAGTAATATTGCCAACGACATTGCCTCCTTGCTCGACTCGGTAAAGATAAAAATGCAGAAAGAACGGGCTTATCGAGGTTTTGAAATTGTAAGAAATGAATATGAGCTCCGTCGCAACGAAATTCAAAAGAAAGAAGATAGTCTTACCCAATTGCGTAAATACGGTATTCAAGATTACGAAACCCAAGCTGAAATGATGAACCAACAATTGGCCATCGAAATAGCTCGGAATCCCAATTCGGCAGCCGTGAAGGCGCTGGAAAAGAAGATGGAAATTTTGGCCATGTACGGAGGTCCCTATGTAAGTTTGCGTGATGCATTGGAACATGAGAAGAAACTTTTAACCGAAATCAAATCCAAATACGATAAAGCTAAAATTGATGCCGAAGAAGAGCTCCCACAAACTTTTATGGTCGATCGTGCTTATCCTGCTGAAAAAAAATCATATCCCGTACGCTGGGTCATAGTGGCAATTGCGGCCCTTTCGTCGCTACTGCTTACCGCATTTATTTTGGTGATTATGGATGGTATAAAGAGAGAAACAGGCGCATAATCCAAACGTGGGAAAACCTTCCAATATAAAGCTGGCGGCACTCTTGAGTTTGATTTATATCATTCTCAATACGGTGCTCATTGCTTACGAGTTTTATTATTTGAGCTTGCTTCCCATTGCCATTTTCTTTGTGCTGGCGCTCATGTACCGACTCAATTGGGTGTATCTCTTGGTGGCTTTTGTTACCCCTTTATCCATCAATCTTGCTGAATTTGGGTATGAACAAGGCCTTAGCATTCCCGCTGAACCCATTCTGGCCGTTTTAATGGTGATTTTTTTGCTAAAAATTTTTCACGAACCTAAGCTCGACAGAGCCTTGTTTCGGCATCCCGTGAGTTGGAGTCTGTACCTTTACTTTGCTTGGATGTTGGTTACAGTCATTGCCAGTAACGATATGGTAGTTTCAGCCAAGTGGTACTTGGCTCATTTGTGGTTGATCATTCCTACATATTTCTTTGGAATCATTGTTTTTAAAGAGTTTTCGAATATTTACCGCTTTGTGTGGGCTTATGTTTTGGGTTTGCTTCTTGTGATTTTCTTTACCCTTTATGTGCATGCTTCTTACCATTTTTCGGATCATGCTGCCCACTGGGCCATGTCTCCATTTTACAACGACCACACTTCTTATGGAGCCCTTTTAGCCATGTATATTCCTATAATTCTGGGGTTTGGATTGTCCCCCGAAAAATACAGCCGAAATATCAGAATCTTTGCCATCATCACCTTTTTTATTCTGTTGATCGCGCTTTATTTCAGCATTAGCAGGGCGGCCTGGGCCAGTGTTGTGATTGCGATAGGAGCCTTCTTTTTTATTCGATTTCGAATTAAACTTTGGTGGGTGATGGGGGCTGGAGTGGGATTATTGGTATTGTTTATGGTTTTTCAATCGCAAATCATGATGAAGCTCCAAAAAAACAAGCAAGACAGCAGCAAAGATTTTGTGGAACACGTTCAAAGCATGAGCAATGTTGCCACCGATGCCAGCAATCTCGAACGCATCAACCGATGGAATTCGGCCATTAACCTATTCGCTGCTCGGCCTGTTTTTGGCTGGGGACCTGGAAACTATCAATTTGTTTACGCGAGCTATCAAAATGTAGAAGATAAAACGGTGATTAGTACCAATGTGGGAAATAGAGGAACCGCTCACAGCGAATATCTTTTGATCTTATCAGAACAAGGTTTACCGGGCTTATTAAGCTTACTAACCATCTTTGTAGCTATTGTGTCAACTGCCATTCGCATCATCTATCGAAATCCATTCAATGCGGCCACTCGATTGACCCTTTTGCTTTTTTTAGGATTGATTACCTATTTGACGCATGCCTTTTTTAATAATTTTCTGGATACCGATAAGGCGGCAATTCCTTTTTGGGGATTTGCAGCCGCACTGGTTGCCATCGACTTATACCATCTCAAAGACAACAAAGAAGCCTTGCACTCCAATGAAATGAGCGAAATTACTGAGATAAAAGAAGATGCTGAAACTCCAAACCTCACCTGATCAATGTAAGGAGCTCCATTTTGCTATGAAGTTTCGTGTCAAGCCTCGTTTTTCACCTTTTTATTATAATCTGTATCGATTTTTCCAAATTTAACCTTAAACGAAAAACAACCCAATGAAGATAGTCTCTTACAACGTAAATGGCATAAGAGCCGCTGTGAAGAATGGTTTCTTGCAATGGCTTGAGCAAAGTGAAGCCGATGTGGTTTGCTTGCAAGAAATAAAAGCGATGGCCGATCAAATGCCGCAATTTGAATTGCAAAGCTTGGGCTATCAGTGCTATGCATTTCCAGCTAAAAAGCCTGGTTACAGTGGCGTGGCCATCCTCTCCAAAGTCACTCCCGACCAAGTGGTGTATGGAATGAATGTGGATAAATACGATGCTGAGGGAAGAGTAATCCGTGCCGATTATGGCGACCTGTCTATCATAAGTGTTTATCATCCTTCGGGTAGCTCTGGAGAAGAACGTCAAGCTTTTAAAATGCAATGGCTTAACGATTTTGAGCTTTATGTTCAAAACCTTAGACAAAGTAGAAATCAACTCGTCATCAGTGGTGATTACAACATCTGCCATCAACCCATCGATATTCACGATCCCATTCGCAATGCTACTAGTTCAGGTTTTCTTCCCGAAGAGCGCGAATGGATGAGTCATTTTCTTTCTTTGGGCTTTGTGGATACTTTTAGACAAATGAATCCCAATCCACACCATTACAGCTGGTGGAGTTATAGAGCCAATGCCAGAACCAATAACAAGGGCTGGCGTATTGATTATAACATGATTACGGAAAATCTTAAGTCGCAAATTACCGCAGCCTCCATTGAACCTCAAGCCAAACACAGCGACCACTGCCCCATTATTTTGGAAATAGGTTAGCTAAACATTAGAGCCAAAATAAACCGTTGAATTCAACATTGGAATGTTAACATTTTTGAATTTCAATAAAAGCTGGCCTCTACCCTTTATTTACCTTTGATGGTCAAGTTATTTTTCTGTTTGTACGTCTGTAAAATTAATTCTAAATTATCATGAGAGATATTGTTAAATTATTGTTGTTCAGTCTTATAATCCTAGTAATGGGCTCTTGCGTTAGTACCAAGAAGTACCAAGAAATGCAATCGAAACGTGAATCAGCCGAAAAGGAAAATGCTGCTTTGAAGGATCAAAACAGAAAACTTCAAACTC
>DZDC01000006.1:14418-16994 GCA_022736595.1 Draconibacterium orientale
TCAGCCGAAAAGGAAAATGCTGCTTTGAAGGATCAAAACAGAAAACTTCAAACTCAAAATAATGAATACTCTTCTGATATCGCTCGGTACGAAAGTCAAGTAAAAAGTCTCAAAGAAGATACCACCAAGTTAGGGGGCTTATTGCGAAATTTGGTTTCGAGCCACCAATTGCTTAGCAAAGATTACAATGATCTTTTGGCGCAACACCAACAAGCGGTTAGTGGGAGTCAGGCTGAAGCAAAACGTATTCTATCCCAGCTGCAAAAATCGCAAGGCGAACTTATTAAGCGCGAAGACAGCCTGACCGCTCTGGAGCGGGCTTACCAAAAGCGTAAATTGGAACTCGATCTTTTGAGCTCCGAATTGGCCGCCTTACAAGCCAACCTAAAACAAAAAGAAGAAGCTTACGACCGCCTGCACAACGAGGTAGCTCGCAAGGATAGTATGATGAATGCCCTTAAAAATAGCCTTACGAAAGCTTTAATTGGTTTTGAAAATCAAGGGCTTACTGTAAGTACTCGCAATGGAAGAGTTTACGTGAGTATGGACAATAAGTTGATGTTTCCCAGTGGAAGTTTTGATGTAAACCCCAAGGGGAAAGAAGCTTTGAAACAATTGGGTAGCGTGCTTCAAGACAATTCAGACATCAATATTTTAGTGGAAGGCCATACGGATAATGTACCCTACGCAGCCAACGGAAAACTTGACGATAATTGGGATTTGAGCGCCAAGCGAGCCACAAGCATCACAAGGATCTTGCTTCAAACTTCAAAGATTGACCCATCCAAAATTACTGCTGCAGGAAGAGGCGAATTTAGCCCCATCGAATCCAATGAAAGCGCTGAAGGAAGAGCCAAAAACCGGCGTACCGAAGTAATCTTAATGCCCGATCTGAATAAACTTTACAACATCGTTACCGAATAGCTACAAGCCTTATGCAAAAGAAATTAATCAACGGAATTCAGCAAATAGGCGTTGGAGTAGAGCAAGTGCAACCTGCTTTCGATTGGTATCGTAAGTTTTTTGGTATGGATATCAAAGTATTTGAAGAAGCCGCTGTGGCGGAACTCATGAAATACTATACCGAAGGCCAAAGCCGTGCAAGGCATGCCATTCTTGCTTTGAATATGCAATCGGGAGGTGGTTTTGAAATATGGCAGCATACGGGTAAAAAGCCTGAACTTCCTAAAAACCCCATTTTGCTTGGCGACTTCGGAATTTTTAGTGCCAAACTTAAAACTCAAAATGCAGCTCTCGCTTACAAAAAACTAAAGGAAATGGGAGCTAAAGTCTTGGGCAACATCGAAAACTCGCCTAAAGGAGTCCCTTCTTTCTTTGTGGAAGATCCTTATGGGAACCTATTTCAAGTGGTACAGCACAGCTATTATTTTTCTAAAACCGATTCGGCCACGGGAGGAGTTTTAGGTGTAATTATAGGGGTTAGCAATATGGAAGCCTCCTTGAAATTCTATACCGATCTTCTTGAATTAGACGAAATTGTCTATGATAAAACCGATGTATTTGCCGATTTTGCATCGGTGCTTGGCGGTGGACAAAAAATGCGAAGGGTGCTGCTAAAACCAAAAGTACCAGCCCAAGGCGGCTTTGCTCCCATGCTGGGTCCCATCGAAATAGAGTTGGTGCAAGTGCTCGATCGGAGTGCGAAAAAAATATATGAAGGACGTATTTGGGGCGACCCAGGATTTATTCACCTTTGTTTCGACATTAGTGGAATGAGTTTATTGAGGGCGGAAGCTTCGCAAAAAGGCTATCCTTTTACGGTGGACTCACAGAATTCATTTGATATGGGTGAAGCCGCAGGCCATTTTGCATACGTAAGCGATCCCGACGAAACTCCTATCGAATTTGTTGAAACGCATCGGCTGCCTTTGATCAAATCGCTGGGCATTCAGTTGAACCTTCAAAAGCGCGATCCAATGAAGCCTGTTTCGCATTGGATTTTACGTGCCTTTGCTCTCAAAAGGGTAAAATAATTTCAAAGGAAATGCAAGCTGAATTGATTAGCTCTAAAAACAATCCAAAGATTAAAAACTTTGCTTTGCTACAGAAATCCTCAGAGCGGTTTCAGCAGCAACTTATTATTATTGAAGGAATTAAGGAAGTTGAAAAAGCTGTAAAAAAGGGATATGCTGTTGATTCAGTTTATTTCTGTGGTGAAAACATTCGTTTTGAAGAAGTTTTAAAAGTTGTTCCGCATCAACCTCATATCAAGTATTACGACACCACTCCCGAGGTTTATGCAAAAATAGCCTATCGAGAAGGGAGTAAAAGTCTCATTGCCCTTGCTAAGCCTCGAAGTCATCGCTTGCCTCAACTTACAATTTCGAGCAAGCCATTGATACTGGTGGTAGAAGGCGTTGAAAAACCAGGAAATCTTGGCGCCATTTACCGTACTGCTGATGCCGCTGCCGTAGATGCCATTATCATTTGCGATCCTCGCACCGACTTGTACAACCCCAATGCCATACGAGCTTCCTTAGGCTGTGTATTTACCATTCCTACAGCCCTTTGCACCAGTGCCGAAGCCATTGAGTTTCTCAAAGAGCATCAAGTTG
>DZDC01000006.1:17094-23448 GCA_022736595.1 Draconibacterium orientale
ACAGCCCTTTGCACCAGTGCCGAAGCCATTGAGTTTCTCAAAGAGCATCAAGTTGCCATCTTTGCCACTTACCTAAAAGCCTCTGTTCCATATCATACTGTCAATCTCAACCAATCGGTGGCCATTGTTATGGGAACTGAAGCCACGGGTATTTCCGATGCTTGGGTTGAGGCAGCTCAAGCCAATATCATTATTCCCATGCGTGGCGAAGCCGATTCGCTCAATGTGAGTGTGAGCACTGCCATTATGGTCTTTGAGGCCTTACGCCAGCGGGAAAATTAAAAACAATGATTTATTAACGTAGGTTCGGGGCTTCGAATCTGTGAAGTTATTTCACTAAGAGCTGCACCGTGGTTCTGTTTTTTTGTTCCAGATACACTTTCCTATTTCCAATAAGTTCGTCGATGATGGATTGGTTGTAATTGCGAATGGTAATGAGTTCGAGTTGCTCGTTGTATTTTACTTTAAATTCCTTTTGCAGGTCAGTAACAAAGGGCATTACGAGGGCGGATTTAAAATCCATGCAAATACTAAAACTGATGGCGGAATTTTGCATCAAATTGATTTTGAGTCCGTAGTCAGTTAATTTTTTAAAAATATGTACTAAATTTTGCTCCGCCACAAAGGCAAAATCGCGGGTGGAAATACTGATAAGCACTTGATCTTTTTTGAAAATATAGGAGGGAATGGGGATGGCATTTTCTTGGGCTTCTCCTATTATTGAGCCACTCTCTTTGGGCTCTAGAAAGGACTTGATGAAGAGTGGAATGTGTTTATTTTGAAGGGGTTGAATAGTTTTTGGATGAATAATACTAGCACCGAAATAGGCCAATTCAATGGTTTCGTTGTAGGATAGGGCGTCAATTTTTTGGGTATTGGCAAAATATTTTGGGTCGGCATTGAGGAGTCCAGGGACATCCTTCCAAATGGTAAGATTTTGAGCATCCAGCGCATAGGCAAAAATAGCGGCACTGTAATCCGACCCTTCCCTTCCAAGGGTTGTAGTTTTTCCATATAGATTTTTGGCAATAAATCCTTGGGTAATCACCAAGTCGTGATTCTCAAATATAGGCAAAACATGCTGTTGAATTCGTGAAGGACTAATTTTCCAATCCACGGTGGCCTCAGTCATTTTTACGCCTGCGGTAATCAAGCAGCAACCGGCTTCAAGCCAATGACTTTTATAACCGGAATAAGAAAAGTAATGATGCACAATTTTGGTGGAAATAAGTTCTCCAAAGCTCACCATTTCAGAATAATAAGCCTGTTGATCCACATATTGATAATCTTCCATTAGGGCAGCTAAATCTGAAAAAAGTGTTCTAAAATCCACGTAGGCGGGATGCGAATGATCGGGAATGAGTGCCTCTAAAATCGATCGGTGGTAATGTTCAATTTCTTTAAAAGTGTCGAAGCGTTTGGGGTCCTCATTTACACTTTGATGCATTAATTTTTCGAGGGCATTGGTGGTTTTTCCCATGGCCGACACTACAATTAAAATCTTTTGATTTTCCTGAAGCTTTATGATATTGACCACATTTTTAACGGCTTCAGCCGATTTCACTGAAGCTCCACCAAACTTAAAAACTTTGATTTGCATAGTCTAAAGATAAAATGAAAGGATACAAAAGAAAGCAAAAACCACACTAGCAATACCATTGCTGGTAAAGAAGGCAGCATCTACCTTTGAAAGGTCGTTGTGTTTTACTAAGAGATGTTGCCTCAGAAGTAAGGATATAAAGGAAATAGCACCTACAAAGTACCATAAGTTGGCATTCATCAACCAGCCGGAAGCAAGCATCAAAATTGCGGATGAAACATGGAGTAATCGACTGATAATTAAAGCTCTTTTGGCTCCTACGAGGGTCGGGATGCTGTGGAGTTGTTGTTGGCGGTCAAATTGCTCATCTTGTAAAGCATAAATGATGTCGAAGCCTGCGGTCCAGAACAAAACTACAAAAGAAATGAGTATTGGGACAATGTTATTAAAGGAACCAGTAACAGAAATATATGCTCCAATGGGTGCCAGAGCTAAGCCCAAGCCCAAAACCAAATGGCAAAGGGCTGTAAAACGTTTGGTGAAACTGTAACCCAATACCACCAGCAAAGCCACTGGGCTCAACCAAAAAGCTAAGATATTGATGAGAAAGGATGTAGCCATAAATAGGGCTACATTCGCAAGGATAAAAATTAAGGCATTACGTTCCGAAATCACTCCTGAGGCAACTTCACGGGAACGGGTTCTCTCGTTTTCACGATCAATATTTCGGTCAAGATAGCGGTTGAATCCCATGGCGGCGTTGCGCGCAAACACCATAGCCAATACAATGTAAATGAGTTTAAAGTAGTCAAAGCTAAGATGGTTGAGGTGCAAAGCCATGAAAAAACCCACCAAGGCAAAAGGAAGCGCAAAGATGCTATGCGCAAATTTTACCATTTTAAAATACTGGGATAAGGCAGCCATATTTTAAAGAAAAAGAGCGTGATGAAAATCAATCCATCACGCTCAGATGATTTTATTTTACCAAAAGTTTGGTGCCGGTGTCTTCTGCAATCTTGCGATTCCAATCATCGCCATAACCAGGTTGTTTCACGCTGGGGTTAATAATTTTATGATCGGCAGGAAGTGGCTTGGCAGTTTTAATATTTCCATCCATATACTTCATAAACAAGGTTTGATACAATTCTTTCCATGTTTTGAAAGTGGCAGCTCCCGATTCATGCGAATACTCGGTAAGGTAAGCTTGCATACCCGCATAACCTTTTAGTTCGAGTATTTTAGCGGCTTTTTGATCCACATCAGCAATTTCGTTGATAAATTGTTGTTCCAATTCCGATTGTTTCACTTCGATTTCGGCATGGATATCAGAGTAGCGGGTGTAAGCAAAGTTTTGAACTTGATTAAAAATCCAAAATCCTGAAGTTTCGCTCCATTTCATCATGGCTCCATTGCCTTGAGCAAAATTTTCGGGAGCAGAGGTAATGCTGGTGTACATGGGCATGTAAACGGTGCCTGAAGGATCGTCCACACTCCACCAAATAATACTTCCAATGCCATCGGGCAGCCAACTTCTCATTTGTGCGATGAAGCTAAATCCGGCTTGTTGGGTAGCGGTAGCTCTTTCGTTGCAGTATGTGGCGCTGTCCACCTTAAAAGTGAGAGGTCTCCAACGATAAGGATTACCATAAGGGCCAGCTCCAAAATCTTTCGACATATCCAATTCGGTACCTTCGAGGTGATCACGCATAAACATCATCATGTCGTGAATAGAAATTTTACGATCAGGTTTGATGTACAAAGGCATGCGGTTAACAGGGTAATTGTTATCACCACCAATTTTAATGTTTCCTTTGGCATATTCCCAATAGGATGCATTGGCTTTAAAATCTGCATTTACTTTATGAAACATACTGTAAACACGAATTTCGCAAAAACGTGCTCCACCAAAATCAAGAGGGGCATAGGTGTCTGAGAAGCTAAAATCTTTGTCTTTTCCTTTATAATAACCTTTCTCACGGGCAAAGCTAATCACATCAGCACTGTTGAAAGTGGTGGCTTCCGCTTTGTCCCAAAGGTTTTTCTTTTGGTACTCAAAAGTGGTGATGCGTGCGTGGTTGGCATGTCCTGAAACATAACCATCAGGAATTTTTATAGCTACCCAAACTGCGCCTTTTTTTCCATTTCCTTTTCCAATCATTTCAAGAATCCATACTTCATTTTTATCGGCAATGGAGAAAGATTCTCCAGAGCTATAATATCCGTATTGATCCATTAAAGAGGTGATGATTTGCATAGCTTCACGCGCAGTTTTAGAACGTTGTAAGGCAATGTATATCAAGCTACCATAGTCCATTAAAGCACCTTCTTGACTTCCAAGTTCTTCCAGTCCACCGTAGGTAGTTTCACCAATGCTTACCTGAAATTCGTTGCTATTTCCAACCACGTTATAGGTTTCGGCTGCTTGAGGTATTTGACCCAATTTTTTTCCAGTATCCCATTCGTAAATATCCATCATGGTTCCTGCAGGCCATTTTTGAGCAGGCCAATGGTAAAGCTCGCCATACAGGGTGTGAGAATCGGCACTATAGCTAATCATGGTGCTGCCATCGGTGCTGGCTCCTTTGGTTACTAAATAATTGGTGCAAGCCTTGCTTATACCAGGAAGTATGAGCATAATAGCCATCATTGAAATTATAAATAATTTAATCTTCATAAATTTTTGTTGGTTTAATTTGTAAAGTGACAAAAGTAGTAATTTATTCAAGACTAAAAGGCGATTTGATGACCTATTAGTTTAATTTTTATAGGGGCAAACCTACAATTTTATTAGAAAAAAATCTAATTCATCAATGAGGGGCGTTAGCCCTGAAATCTAAATATTATCAAAAGTTGAATTTATAGAGCATCCCTAATAAACACATTCTGTTGCTTATCATTTTAAATTAAATTTGCAAGGCAAAACTCAGTTACTCTTAAGTTGGTACAATTTATTAATTATCGCTGAGTTTATGATTTTATAAATCTTTCTTATGAATAAAATATATTTATTAATTTTCAGCGTTTTAGTAAGTTATTTTGGGTTTTCACAGCCTGTAAATCAGGTGGATAGCAAAGGCTTTAAAACAGGAAAATGGCAAAAGAATTACGATAATGGGAAATTGCGCTATGAAGGTGAATTTTCAAATGGATACGAAGTAGGTACCTTTACTTATTATTTTCCCACAGGAAAGATCCAATCTAAACTCGATTTTTCTGATAAGGGGAAAATGGCGCACGCTACCATTTATTACAAAAGTGGAGTGGTGGAAGCCACAGGTTTTTATTTTGAAAAACAAAAACATGGCAACTGGAAATACTATTCCGAAACCACTGAAGAACTGGTAAAGGAAGAAAATTATATCAAGGGCAAAAAAAACGGGCTGGTTTTAACGTATTTTCCTCAACACGGAATAGTGGCCGTTGAATACAATTATATTAATGACAAGAAGGAAGGCCTTTGGAAAGAATTTTTTGAAGATGGCAAACCAAAACTTTTGGCCAATTATAAGGACGACTTGCTCCAAGGAGAATACACCTCTTGGTATGCCAATGGGAAAGTGAACCGAAAGGGCCAATATGAAAAGGGCAAGTCGGTGGGTTTATGGACCACCTACACCGAAGAGGGACAATTTAAAAAGATGGAGCGTTATAAAATGGGTCTCTTGGAGTTTGAACGCATTTTCGAAAATGGACTTGTGGTTTACGAAAAGGATTATACCACCAACAAAGTGCTGATTGACAAACGTAAAAAAGCAGAAGATGATAGCGAAGAATAATCGAGTCTTAGTGGCCATGAGCGGCGGTATCGACAGTAGTATCGCAGCCCTTTTGCTTCAAGAGCAAGGCTACGAATTGGTGGGGATAACCATGAAAACCTGGGATTATGCTACCTCGGGAGGCAATCAAAAGGAAACAGGTTGTTGCAATCTCGATAGCATCAACGATGCCCGCCAATTAGCAGTTTCAAAGGGTTTTCCTCATTACATTATTGATATTAGAGCTGAGTTTGAAAAAAGTATTGTGGGCAATTTTATTTCGGAATATATGGTTGGACGTACCCCAAATCCTTGCATCCTCTGCAATACCTTCATCAAATGGGAAGCCTTGCTTAAACGAGCCGACGAACTCAACTGCTACCACATTGCCACCGGACACTACGCTCAGCTTGAGCAACATGAAGGGAGGTACTATGTTACCAAAGGCTTGGATGGAATGAAAGATCAAAGCTATGTACTTTGGGGGGTAAGTCAAGAAAATCTGGCTCGCACCCTCTTCCCTCTGGGGCAGCATCACAAAAGCGAAATTAGGCAAATAGCCATGCAGCATGGATTTGATAATTTAGCCAAAAAAAGCGAAAGCTATGAAATCTGCTTTATTCCCGATAACGATTACCGTGGCTTTCTAAAGCGCCAAGTCCCTGATTTAGAAGATAAAGTAAAGAATGGCAATTTTGTTCTTAGCAATGGAAAAATAGTGGGCAAACACGATGGATTTCCATTTTATACCATTGGTCAACGTAAAGGTCTCATTGCCATGGGCGAACCTTATTACGTCAGTGCCATTGATGCCGAAAACAACCAAGTGGTGATTGGGCCACGCAACGAATTGTTGGGAACTCAAATGTTGGTGGGGCGAATCAATTGGCAAAAGTATAACCACATTGAGGATGGTATGGCCGTTAGCGTTCAAATTAGACACCACGATCCTGGCACTCCTGCCCGACTTTTTAACCATGAAAATGGCGTGGTTCGGGTCGAATTTGATAGAGAAGTTTCTGCAATTACGCCAGGGCAAAGCGCGGTATTTTTTGAGGA
>DZDC01000006.1:23548-28010 GCA_022736595.1 Draconibacterium orientale
TATCTTCGCTTCCATTAACCCTATTTCTGACCTATGCACAAAGTCTTTTTATTATTCACAGTCCTCGCCGTTTTTACCTTTAACGCTTGCAAAAAGGAAACGGAAGCCCCCATCAATATGGGTAAAAATTTCTTTCCATTGGAGAAAGGAAAATATCAGGTTTATAAGGTAGATAGCATTGTCTGGGACGACTTTAATCAGAGCGTCGATACCTTTCAATTCTTTGTCAAAACCTCCATCGACACCAGCTACTTTGATGCAAGTTTGGGAACTCAAGTTTATGTAATTAAAAAATATTCAAGCTCCGACGGCCTGCAATTCAATTATATCCAAACGATGAAAGCGGTAAGCACCAGCGATCGGTTGGAGCTGACGGTACAAGATCTTAAATATATAAAGCTGATTTTCCCCCTGACCTCAGGAAGTAAATGGAATTCTAATGCCTATAATGTGCTCGAAACCACAGAAACTTTGGCAACCGATGTCGATTACCCACTAACCATCGCACAACAAAATTTTGATAGCTGCGCCAACATTCTCATTATGAATGATGTAAATCTTATTGAGGAAAAATACTTTGAAGAAACTTATGCTCGTGAAGTAGGCCTTATTTATAGTAAACAGGTAGAAAAAAGGCAATATACAATGGGGTTAAGAGGCTATTCAGTGATTTATCAGATTCAAAGTCATGGGGTGGAACAATAAAATTGTCTTGTTTTTCTCGTTGCTTTCGATGCTCCCAATTGAAGCCCGTCTTCAAGATTGGTATTTGGTAAGTTTTAAAGATAAAAACAACAATCCGTACAGCCTTCAACAGCCCGAAGTTTTTTTGAGTGAAGCCTCAATTTTAAGGAGACAGAAATATCAAATTCCGTTAGACAGTACCGATTTACCGGTCAATGGCAACTATATTCAGCAAATTCAGCAATTGGGTTTTGTAACTTCCAATAGTTCAAAATGGCTCAATGCCGTATTAGTAAAGATTGACACACTGACTCAATTGCCGAGTTTGACACAACTTACCTTTGTCGATAGTGTGGCTTACATGGCTCCATTGGTAAGCTCAGGTAAAAAATTATCGCACGCGACGGTTCAACCTCGCTACAAAAGCGTTCAAACTTCGGGGGAAGCATGGACGGAGGGCAATGCCACTTTGCAGCGCGATAGAATGATAGAGCTCGACATGCTCCATTCGATGGGGTATCATGGAAATGGAATTCATATTGCGGTTTTGGATAATGGTTTTAAGTCGGTTTCACAAATGACCGCATTTGCACATCTTTTTAGCAACCATCAGATCCTTGACCAATTCAACTTTACTGACGATGGTATTGATATTTATAACTCTGCAACCCATGGTACCTATGTGTTAAGTACCATGGCGGCTTACCTTCCAAATCAATATTTAGGCGCAGCCACGGCTGCTTTTTATAGCCTTTACAAAACCGAAGATGCTCGCTACGAATACCCCATTGAAGAATTCAATTGGCTTTGTGGTGCCGAGCGCGCCGATTCGGTGGGAGCGGATATCGTCACCTCCTCTCTTATGTATTATGAATTTGACAAAGCCTCACTCAATCATAGCAAATCGCAACTCGACGGTAAAACTGCAATTGTAACGAGAGCTGCCGGTTTGGCTTTTCTGAAAGGAATATTTGTTATCAATTCTGCAGGCAATGAAGCGGCTAAAGAATGGCATCTCATAGGGTTTCCTTCGGATGCTGCAGAGGTTTTAACAGTGGGAGGAGTGAATGATGATGGAATGTACGCCCCCTTTAGCAGTCAAGGGCCCACTGCTGACAACCGCATCAAGCCAAACGTGGTTGCTTTGGCTTCAAATGCTCCTTTGGTAAGCCCCGATGGGAAAATTATTCTTGGCAGTGGTACCAGTTTTAGTGCTCCTCTTATTGCTGGGGCCATGGCTTGTCTGTTGCAGTTTGCCCCAAAATATACCTTAAACGAATATTCAAACGCCATTCAAAGCAATGCATCGCAATCTGCCAAACCCGATATGCTCTTGGGCTATGGCATTCCAAATTTTTACCTGACTGCATTGCAATTAAAGAAACCCGATGCCGAAATATTTGTTCAAAGCGAAAAACTGTATGCAGTTCCCAACCCCTTTAACGATCAATTTCATCTCCACTTTTATGAAGAAACGCCTTCGGAGGCCTCAGTGAGCATTCTCAATATGTCGGGAGACGAATTGTGGTCGTCGAGCTTTGTGTGCAATGGAGGCTTTAATGCTTATCGGATTTCGTATTTAAATTATTTAAGTAGTGGTATTTATATGGTTCATCTAAAAACCAAAGGGACCAGTCGAGTTATTAAAATATTGAAGCTTTAGGTGGACTTTCAAAAGATTTCAGATTCAAATTTCCGGTTCATAGCCATTTTCAACCGCTGGGGGAGGGGCTCAAGGTTATACTCCCATTGACCTCGCAAAGTAGGCTCATTCACCGCAATTTTTAAGAATTTATAAAAGCGTTTAAAGGAAATTTCATGGGCGCCCATCCGGTAACTATGAGGGTTTGAAACTTGGGAATCGATGAAATAAAATTGGTTTTCAAACAAGAATTCGCTCAGGGCAAAAAGAGCTATCTTACTACATTCGGCCTCGGTATGAAACATGGATTCTCCAAAAAATGCCTTTCCCATTGAAAGACCATAGAGTCCACCAACCATTTCATTTTCGCGATAAACTTCGATGCTATGCAAAATGCCGAATCGATAAAGCTGATAGTAAGCGGCCTTGATATCGTCCGAAATCCATGTAGAATCTTGACCTTTGCGGTTCACCTTTCCACAGTTTTCGAGCACTTGCATGGGATTGTGGTCAAAAACCACTCGATATTGATTTCTTAAAATGGCTTTGCGCAGGTTTTTACCTAAATGAATGTGGCCGGGAATGTAAATCGGACGGAAGCGACCAATCCACCAATGAATGTCATCTGCTGGATCAAACCAGGGAAAGATGCCTTCGCTGTAGGCTTTAATAAGTCGATAGGGCTGCAAATCGCCGCCCACAGCCAAAAGCCCAAAGGAGGTTGCTTCTTTAAAATCCGGGAAATGGTAATGTTCTAAAATTCCGGGTTTTATAAAGTCCATCTAACCTTTAATAAAAAGATAATACACATTAATTGTTGGAAACCAGCCATATTTCCAAAAAGTCTTTTGCAACGCATCGTTGGTCATATCGCTCACCGTACTCAAATAGCGGTAATCGCTTTGAAGGCGAAAGTGAGAAAATAGGGTTTTAGCTAAAGCAATTTCAATTTTTAACTCTCGGTCGTGGCTTTGAAGAGGGATAATTTTTCCAAAAGCAATGCCAAGGTTTGAATAATTGGATGAAATAGTTAATGGTCTGGTACTTTGCGACTTGCTGATGGGACCAATAGGGTATTTTCCTGAATTGGTGATATCAATATCAAAGGCTTCATTGATAACTTCATCATCAATATCCTTGCGCAAAAGGGTCATCCATTGAAAGGAGAGTGAAAAATAATATCTTCTGCTATCGGTGCCAAAATGATATTGAGCTCCGATATCCAAGCCTGTGCCAAGGGTAAAAGGATATTCAAGTATGGCCGTAATCTCAGGGTCGGCTCCCCAAAAGTTCATGGCATTGATGGGATATTTTGCAAAGGGAATGGTGATGAATTGGGCTCCAAAATGGTAACCAAATCGAGGACTTACCCTTTGATAATAGCCAAAATCATAGCTATATGGAAGCTTTAAACCAATTCTTATTCCTTGGTTAGACTTTTGTGCCTCAGCTTTTTGGAAAATTAGCAGGGTTAATGATAACCAAAAAAACAGCAAAACGATTTTCTTCATATCGACCTTTAGTTACAATTGCGTAAAAGTAGTAATTTTGAGCCTTGGAGCGGTGCTTCTGTGCGGAGTTGAAAAAATTGTTATTCATTCCCATTCTGTGTTTTAAATGAAGTTTTGACTTCATAATTTTGTTATTCCTTTTATTTCGATATTCCAATGCATACCAAATCTATTTACTTGTTGATTCTCTTGTTATTAAACATAACAATCCTTTTTTTTTCACAAGGTTGTAACCTCAATTCCGGATCTTCAGAAACTGATCTTGAGCTCACACTCGAAAACCCCCATGGCAGCTACCAAGGATACGTCTATCTTTTTAGAATTACCGATGACGGCATGAGCTTGATCGACTCTGTATTAATCAGCGACAAAGAAGATAAAAAAATTGTATTTCAACCCGTACAATCCATGGATTTGTACAGTCTGCGCCTGTTTTCAGGGGAGAGCATCAGTCTTGCTTTGTCTTCTTCAGATCAGCCCAAAGTAAGTTTCAATGAACCGCCATACCAGCAAACTTATCAAGTGAGCGGCTCCTCCGAATCGCAGTACATCAAAAATGTTTATCAGATGATTGATGGTCATTTGGCTCGCTACGACAGTATTTATATGTTGTTTCATAACGATA
>DZDC01000006.1:28110-36741 GCA_022736595.1 Draconibacterium orientale
CACGCAAGAAGCTTGATATCATTAGCATTAGCTTTGATCAGGACAAGCTACATTGGGCCAATTATAGCCGCCTCGAAAATTTGCCTTGGATCAATCTTATCGTATTGCCTGAACTTAGCCCTACCTTAAATCCTAAAAATGAACTTCCTCGCCTTTTTCTTTTGGATGCCGAAAATCGAATTCTTAAATCGGATATTCCAAAGGATTCTTTGGAAATAATTGTAAAACAATATATTGAATAAATGAAGCCCCTTTTTATTTCTTTCCTTTTAAGCCTTGCCATTGTTGCTCCAGTGGTGGCTCAAAATACCTACTGGCAACAGTTTGTGGAATACAACATCGAGGTTAGCCTCAACGACCTGGAGCACAGCCTTAATGGAAACTTTGAAATGGTTTACCACAATCAATCGCCCAACGACCTTGATTTTATTTACATTCATCTCTATCCCAATGCTTATAGCTGTGAAAATACGGCTCTCTGTGACCAGCTTTTATCCAACGGTAATGCGGATTTGTATTTTGCCACTGAGGACGAAAAGGGGAGAATCGATAGCTTACTTTTTTCATCAGAAGGCGAGCCGTTAAAATTGATTTACGACCTGGAACATTCTGATTTTGCAAAAGTAATCTTGCCAAAACCCTTAAAGTCGGGAGAGAAAATTAAAATTTCCACCCCATTTTATGTTAAAATCCCCTCTTCCAAATTTTCAAGATTGGGCCATAGCGACCAATCGTACCAAATTACACAATGGCATCCCAAACCAGCGGTTTACGATGCTCAAGGATGGCACGCGATGCCTTACCTCAATCTTGGCGAATTTTATTCAGAATATGCCAACTACGATGTAAAAATTTCGCTTCCAGAGAATTACAGAGTTGCAGCCACAGGCGACTTGGTGGATGGAGAAGTCGAGGAAAAATGGCTTCAGTTGCTGAGTGAAGAAACATCGCAAATCAATGCATTTTCCAATGATTTGTCGTTTCCTCCTAGCTCAGAAGTAATCAAGACCTTGCATTTTAGCCAGAAAATGGTTCATGATTTTGCTTGGTTTGCCGATAAGCGGTATCATGTGATGCTGGGCAAAGTGGAGCTCGACTCAGGCCAACAAGTGGTTACCCAAATCATGTTTACCAATCAAGAGGCCGAATTGTGGAAGGATGCTTTAGAGTATTTATCAAAATCGGTATGGTATTACAGCAATCGACTGGGAGCCTATCCTTTTAAACGGGTGAGTGCGGTGCAGGGAACCTTGAGTGCAGGTGCAGGGATGGAGTATCCTAACATCACTATTATTGGGGAAGCCCAAAGCAAAATAGCCCTCGAAGAGGTAATCATGCACGAAGTAGGTCACAACTGGTTTTATGGTATTTTAGGCTTCAACGAGCGCGATTTCCCTTGGATGGACGAAGGTTTAAACACCTTTTACCAAACCCAATACATGGATCACTTTTATCCCCATCTCGGATTTTTAGAAGATTATACCGATCGTTTACAATCCATGCATCTGCCTTGGGATTATCCCATGAATTATGAGTACTTTCTTGCCAATAAATTTGCCCAGTCGGCCAATCTTCATCAACCTTCAACACTTACATCAAGTGAATACGGTGAAGGAAATTATGGAATTATCATATACTATAAATCGGCATTATTATTCAAGTATTTGGAGCAATATTTAGGGGCGGATGAGTTCAATCGTATCATGAAGGCATTTTATGAAAAATGGAAGAATAAACATCCTCAACCCAATGATTTTGAAGCCTGCTTTAAAGCTGAAAGTAAAAAGAATCTGGATTGGTTTTTTAACGACCTGATGGCCACCAAAAACAGCTTGAATTATGCCCTGCGCAAAGCGAAAACCCATGGTGACTCCTTGGAATTGACATTGGTAAACAAAGGTAAGATTGCAGCTCCGGTGCAACTCGAAATTCAAAACGGCGATAGCCTGCATAGCCTTTGGATTGAGGGTTTTGAAGGAAAGCAAACTATTACCATCCCACATCAAAATAGGGATACCCTTTGGCTCAATCGCCCCTTTTACATGCTGGAGTACGACACCAAAAACAACGTGTATCGTACCAATCAGAGTTTTGCAAAATTTAGAGTTCCTCATTTAAAGCTTCTTTTTTCTATTCCAAAAACCCAAGAAGCACATTTGTATTTAAGCCCAGTGATGGGTTGGAATGCCTATAATAAATTTATGATTGGAGGATTGATCTACAATCATGCTGCTTTTGAGAAAAAATGGGAATTTGAACTGATGCCCATGTATGCCTTTGGCACCAAAGATTTAAACGGTTTTGGAGCTTTGCGCCGCAATTTTTACACCTATGGTTTTATTCAGCGTTTGAGTCTGGGCGTAAGAGTAAAATCATACGGCTACCAAATAGATGAGTTTACTAACAGCTACTTCCCTACTTTCAATCACCGATACCTTAAGGTGAGCCCTGAGGTGTTGTTTTATTTCAAAAACCCAAATGGAATTACCCGACTCAACCATCAGCTTCAATTACGGTTTGTAAATATTAGTAAGCAAAAGACCAATTACAATATTGTTCAGGATTCTTTACAAACCATCGCAGTGTACACTCCCGAGCAAGTTTACCAAAATATTTTTGTTTTTGATGCAGTTTACAGCTATTTAAACAAGCGCATGATCAATCCTTTTGGAATAGTAGCGCACCTTCAAGCCAATCACGAAATGATTAAGGCCGATTTGCGGTTGAACTATTTTATCAATTACAATCGAAAAAATAGGGGTTTAGAGGCCTCCTTGTTTGTGGGAAATTTTTTTAGCCAACTTGGAGGGATGAGTCTCAACTATTCCTATAAAATGGCCAATTGGGAAGGAAAAGATGATTATTTATACGATCATACGTTTTTTGGAAGAAGCGAAACTACGGGTTGGCTTTCAGCACAGAGTGTGGCATCAGATGGCGGTTTTTACTTACCTAGCCCAGTGGGTCGCAGTTATGGTTTTATGGCGGCACTTAATCTTCGAACCACTTTTCTTCCCTTTACACGCGTACTTCAAATATATGGAAACCTAGGAACCACCAAGAATCCCTCGATCATGAGCTTTGCCGATAATCGTATGCTTTACGAAACAGGATTTATTATTTCTATCATCGACAAGCAGTTTGAAATCTATTTCCCAGCGCTGTGGAGCAAGGAATTTCAAAATGCAATGGACACAAACCCCGATCATACCTATTTTAATAATGTGAGGTTTACCTTGACGCTTGATTTATACGATCCCTTTAAAGCACTAAAAAATGTACATTTGTAGCCATGAACCTAAACTCTAAAGAACCCAAGATTTATTTTCTTTCCGATGTTCATCTCGGTGTACCAAGTGCCGAACAGTCTTTGCAACGCGAAAAAAAATTGGTTCATTTTCTCGATTCCATCAAAGCTGAAGCTACAGATATTATGATTCTTGGCGACTTATTCGATATGTGGTTCGATTACAAACGGGTGGTTCCCAGAGGTTTTTATCGAATTCTTGCAAAGCTTTCTGAGCTGGCCGATTTGGGAATTCAAATTCACTTTTTCAAAGGCAACCACGATATGTGGGTTTTTAACCATTTGAAAAACGAGATTCCATTTACACTTTATTCCAAGCCCGCCATTTTTGAAATAGGTAATCAGAAGCTTATGGTGGGTCATGGTGATGGCTTGGGGCAAGGTGATAATGCCTACAAACTCATCAAAAGAATTTTTGCAGGACCATTCAATCAATGGCTTTTTGCTCGCTTGCATCCCAATTTTGGTTTAGGTTTAGCTTTGAAGCTCTCGGCACGAAGTAGAATCTCCAACGGTAATTTTGAAGAGAAAATGGGAAATCCAGAGGAGGAAATTTTGGTGCGTTTTTGCCGATCTACCCTAGAAAATCAGGCCATTGATTACTTTGTTTTTGGCCATCGCCATATCGCAATTACCTACCCATTGAACGCAACAAGTACCTACATCAATCTAGGAGAATGGGTTAAGAAACCCCATTATGCGCTTTATGAAAAGGGAGTGCTTAAATTGGTGACAATAAACTAGGCGAAATGTCTAACAAATTTTTTTAAACTTTCATCAATTTCATGATTCATTCTATGCTCATATTTCATGATGTGCTTATCCACGCCCAACTGAAACACATCAGCCGAAATGTATCTCTTTTCATGGGCTGAAAGAAGAATCACCTCCGCCCTAGGGTGTTTTTGCCTCAACTCAATTAGAATTTCTAATGCGGTCATCTCCCAAATCGTAATCCATAAAAATCAGATCGGGTGCTTTAACTAAAGAATCAAGAAAGCTTTGTCCAGTATTAAATACCGAAATGGGGGCAAAACCCTGCATCATCATACGGCGTCTTAAGACTTCCGCAAAAATTCTATCATCTTCAACAATTGAAATATTAAAATGCATGGTATCTAACTGAGGTAGAGTTTATAGGGTAAACATTATGCTAATTTAGTTAAATATCTAATAATCTGCATGATACTATATTTCAATATTAGAATTATTTCTCAAAATAAAAAACTTAATCTTAATTAGGTAAACCTTTTCAAAAAATAAACGTACATTTGTATCGCTTAACTCAATCATATTGCTTATCAACAAAAACACAGGCTACTAAAATATATTACCAGATCATGAATACCTATAAGATATTTGTTGTAGACGACGACCCCATTTATGCTAAAGTACTTTCTTATCATCTTAGTCAAAATCCTGACTATGAGGTTGATATTTATAATTCTGGAAAGGATTGCTTACGAAATTTGTATCGCAATCCCGATTTGGTAGCATTAGATTACTCCATGCCCGATTATTCAGGGCTTGAGATTCTTGGCAAACTTAAGGAATACAACTCTGAGCTTCCAGTAATCGTAATTTCAGGACAAAATGATATAAATACTGCTATTCATATTTTAAAATCGGGAGCATTCGACTATATCGTAAAGGATAATGATGCCCTCAATCGCCTTTGGAATACGGTGAATCACGCTAAAGACCAAATTAAACTGAAGCGTGAAGTGGAGCAATTACGTGCAGAGGTAGGCAAAAAATATGAATTTTCAAAAAGAATAATCGGTACCAGTGCCGAAATGAAACAGATATTTAATACCATTGAAAAAGCTACCCAAACCAATATCACTGTAAGTATTTCTGGAGAGACAGGAACGGGAAAGGAGGTGGTAGCCAAAGCGATACATCATAATTCTACCAAAGCTTCAAAACCTTTTGTGGTGGTTAACGTTTCTGCCATTCCCGAAGATCTCATCGAAAGCGAAATGTTTGGCCATGAAAAAGGTTCATTTACAGGAGCTGACCGTCGAAGGATTGGAAAATTTGAACAAGCCGATGGTGGTACTTTATTCCTAGACGAAATTGGTGAAATGAGTCTTTCGATGCAGGCCAAGCTTCTTCGCGTAATTCAAGAAAAAGAATTATCACGGGTGGGAGGCAACGAAATAGTTAAAGTAAATGTTCGTATTATCATTGCTACCCATCGAAATTTGCAAGAAGAAGTAAAATCAGGCCGTTTCAGAGAAGACCTTTATTATCGATTGTTGGGATTGCCCATCA
The DNA here is from genome assembly GCA_022736595.1 of Draconibacterium orientale. Taxonomy (GTDB): domain Bacteria; phylum Bacteroidota; class Bacteroidia; order Bacteroidales; family UBA1556; genus UBA6267. Next base: position 33,695 of record DZDC01000006.1, read on the forward strand.
CCTTACCCCCATTGAGAACCCGTGGAACTGATATTATTCTATTGGCGCTACATTTTATAAATGAGTTTTGTAAACAAAACCAGCTCAAGCATATCAATATTTCTAAAGAGGCTCAATCCAAATTGTTGAGTTATCATTATCCCGGTAATGTTCGAGAATTGAAAGCTATTGTGGAACTTGCTGCAGTTCTTTGTATGAATTATGAAATTCTAGCTGATGACATCACCTTTCATAAACTGAATGAGGTCAACGATATGCTGTACGAAGAAATGAGTCTTGACGAATACAATGCAAAAATTATTTCCAACTATCTCAAAAAGTATAACAATGACATTGCTGAGGTTGCCGAAAGATTAAAAATAGGTAAATCAACTATTTATCGCATGAAAAAGATTGGAATAATTTAACTTTATAGTTCTGAACTTCATACCATTTTTAACGAAACACTTGAATTAAAGGACTTAGCAATCCTATGAGCAATACTAGTTTTAAGTATAAACTCCATTTGGATAACTGGGACTGATTTTCGCTTTGAATCCACGCTTTAAGATTAAGTGCCAACAAGGCGAGGGCAACCACAAATAGAATCCATTTCATGGGGAGGAAGGAATTGGGCATTAATTCTTGGAACAAAGCAATAAGCAGAATTAGCATTAAAGTAACCAAGGAGTATCCCTTTGTAAATGAGTGTTCATTCATTCCAGCCCATTTATAACAACCCACCTTTTGATCTGCTTCTCGGTCTTCACGGTCTTTGACCCATTCGCGAAGAAGTGTAGCTAAAAAGGCAAACCCAGCAATAAAAAAAACCGAAAAGTGCAAATCGATGAAAGCTGTACTTTGCAGTAAACCAAAGTGTTTTGGGTCGTAAAAAGCAAAAATCCAAATCATCAGAGGCACCAAAGCAATGGTGGTGGCAATGAGAAAGTTTCCTAACATTCCCATGCATTTGATACCACGGCTATAACCAAAAAGGAGCGACATGGCTAACAATGGGATACCTGCTAGGCCCGGTTTATAAATCATTACAGCAGCTGTAAAAGCCAATAGCACAGCCACCACATTCATAGCTTGGGCAATTATTCCAGCGGGCTTTGGAGCAATCAAACCTTGGGCAATGGGGCGCAGACTCAGCTTATATTGATCTGCTTCTGCGTCTTTAATGTCGTTGTAAATGTAGCCCGAAGTTGCTATCAATAAACTTGAACCCGCCAATAACCAAAACAAAGAATCAGACATACGGTACTCCATGCGACTCTCCTTGAGTACTAGATCAATCAGTGCCCATTTCACCACCCATTCGGTGAGTAAAATCATTAATAGGTTTTCAATTCGTATGAGCCGAATCCAATTTTTCAAGAATATCATCTATATATTTTTTAACATTGAATATCAAAATTGGGGCTGCCTTTACCAGGTGAGCGAATCTTTATCCATCCACTTTTTATGGAGTTTAAGGGTTTGCTCAATGATATCTCGTGCACAACCTTCGCCACCTTTTTTATCCGAAATATAATCGGCTATTTCTTTGATTTCAGTGGCCGCATCTGCCGGACAAGCTGCCACGCCTGCCTTTCGCATTACGGCAAAATCCGGAATATCATCTCCCATATACACAATCTCTGCATCACTAAGCTGGTATTTGGCTTTTAGTTCTTCGTAAACTTCTAGTTTATCAGGCACACCAAGATAAATGTCTTGAATATTCAGTCCAAAAAGGCGCTTGTACATTCCTTCGGCTTTGGCGCCACTAATGATGGCAATGCGATATCCTTTTTTGACGGCCAACTGCAAGGCATATCCATCTTTAACATTGGTACGGCGCAAATAATGGCCTTCTTCGGTAAGCAAAATCATGCCATCGGAGAGCACGCCATCAAAATCGAAAATAAAGGTGGTGATGGGATTAAGTTTAGCCTTGTAATTTTTCATACTTCTGCTGATTAATAATAAGTTGAGTTAATATTTGATAAATTTCTAAAGCTTGTGCATTTTGTGCAAGCATTTCTTGGTGAGTAGCCAAGGTTTCAGAATCGTTGCGCACCGCAGGTCCCGTTTGCATGAGTATAGGTGAAGCAAGGGACAAGCGTTGAGTGGTTTGCTGAATGATGGGATGCAGCCATTCAAAGGGAATTTGTTGGGATGAGAGGAGATTTTCGGCCAACGCATATAAGGCATTGGGGAAATTATTGACCAAAACTGCTGTCAGGTGCACCCACCGCCGTTTCTCAGAGTTGAGCTCGTGCACTTGCGATGAGATGGCACGAGCCAAATCCTCAATCTTGCGTAAACTACGCTCATCATTGGCTTCGATGCACAGGGGAACTTGGCTCAAATTCTGAGTTTGATGATTTGTAAAACTCTGTATGGGATACAACACGCCATAGCTCTGATGCGATTGCAACAAATGGAGGTCACCCGTTCCACTGGTATGAATGAGAGTTAGGGTAGGGGGAAATGGAGGAAAATCAAGCTGAGCAATGACCTTGTCGGGAACACAAATCAATATTGCATCCAAAGCGGGGTCAAAATCGTGAATTGAATTTAAAGCTTTGGCATGGTGTTGCTGCGCAAAAGCATTTCGATGTTCGATTTGTGGCGAATACACGGCTTCTACCTCAATGCCAGTCTTACGAAAGGCTTGAGCCAATTGGCCAGCAATTTTTCCACTGCCCACAAATCCTATGGAATATGACCTTGTCAACTTCATGGCAGCGAAATTAGATAAAAAAAAGATGTGAATGAAAAGGGGGAGTAAGAAGCGGAATGTGATCCCAAAGCACTTCTTGTTCGGGACTTCCGTTTCGCTCCAGAAAGGGAGAAATGAAAAATGAGCAGCCTCCCTATAGTCCCTACAGAGGTACGGGAGGGGGAAAAGCTGCGAAAATGAAAAGTGGGGAAAGAAGAGGGCTGCTTAAGAACAAGGCAGATCGGATCATCCACAAAAAAAGCCGAAACTGGATCGCTCGGCCTTGAATATTGTATATAAAAGAATTTAGTACATGACAATTTTCAATTTAGACCGTCTAAGGTTGAGGTTGTATTGT
>DZDC01000214.1 GCA_022736595.1 Draconibacterium orientale
GATTTATATGTCAAGGGCGATTTTACCAATAATGGTACAGTAACAGCTTCTGCGGGTACTGTTTATTTTAACAGCAGTACCGCAGCTACACAAAACTTAAACGGGACTAACCCAACGGCACAGTTTTACAACTTGGAAGTCAATAATACTACCGCCGGCGCCAATGGATTGGCAGTAGCAGACGGCTTTAATTTGAATGTAACCAACGGGGTTAGTATTCAATCGGGAAAACTACGGTTGATGGGTGAAAGTCAATTGATTCAAACTCATACCGGAACTTCTACCAATAGTGGTTCGGGTCATTTGCTCATAGACCAACAAGGGGCTAAAAACGCTTATCGATACAACTATTGGTCTTCACCGGTTCACGCCGATGCCGGTGTTCAGTATCAGGTGCAAAACATCTTAAAAGACGGAACTACATCCAATCAATTTTTTCCTCCTGCCATAGGTTTGATTGCCACCCACGAAGGAACGGATACCGCTACACCCATTCAAATCAGTACCCGATGGTTGTACAAATACATCAACGGTCCGCTCAATGGAGGTAATGGGGAAGGATGGACCAGTTTGTACGATTTGAATACAACGACACCAAGTGCCGGAAACAATGTGTTGCCGGCACAAGGCTATGTCATGAAAGGAACTAATGCAACAGCCGTTTTAGCTGATCAACAAAATTACAGTTTTGAAGGCGTGCCCAACGACGGAGATTACAGCCTCACTCTATCGGATGATAAGGAATATCTCGTGGGAAATCCTTATCCAAGCGCATTGGACAGTCGTGCCTTTATCAATGACAATTTTAGTAAATTTGACGGAACGCTTTATTTTTGGGAACATTGGAGTACCAATACCCACGTGTATGTGCAGTATGGAGGAGGCTATGCCACTTATAATCTTTCGGGAGGAACACTTGCACCGAAACATCCCCATTTTACTCAGGGAACGGGATCAGGTAGTTTGGTGCCCAAACGATATATCCCCGTAGGACAAGGGTTTATGATTCGCTCAGAAACAACCGCCGGAGGCAATATCATATTTAAAAACTCTCAACGTATTTTTGAAAAGGAAGGAGCCAACTCGACTTTCTTCCGTCAGGGTCGCTCGACCGATGACATCATCCAATCGAGAATTCGGTTGAATTATACCTCTCCGGACAATGCTTTGCGATCGCTTCTATTGGCTTTTACCGATGGAACTGCCACCGATGCATTTGATAGAGGATTTGATGGGAAAATGATAGAAGTAAATACCAATGACCTCTATTTCACTATGCCCGATCAAGGGAGAAACTACCCCTATGTCATTCAAGGTGCTGATGTGTTTGATACCGAAAAAATGTTTCCTTTGGTAATGGAAGTAGGAAACGGTGGAACACATAAAATCCATTTGTCGGAAACGGAAAATTTTACCTTACCGGTTTATATCCTCGATTTGGCACAACAATCTACCCATGATTTGACCCAAGGAGATTTTGAAATCAGTTTGAATCCGGGACTATACCAAAACCGATTCAAAGTCGTATTCAAATCATATAATCAATTGAATTTGGTGCATTATCTGAATCAGTTTGTATCGTTGTATTATTTTGATAACGAACTTATTATTAACAATTCCCAAGGTCAAAAGATCAAAAAATTAAGGGTTTTCAATAATTTAGGGCAAATGATTTATGAAAATGACAAACCGGAGACTTTTTCAGAACCTGAAACTAGGATTCCCTTTGAATTTGCACTTGCCGCTTATATCGTTACTTTGGAGACGGAAAAAGATATGGGAAGTTTTAAGATTTTAAATTATTAACCCACATTGCAGCCATCCAAAACCATTATTCCATAAACAGCGGTTTCATTAATATTGAGATTGGGTTTGTGCAGTATAGTTTTTCGTTTTACAAAAGGATAGTTTCTGTAGCCAATGCTTGATATATGGATTTACTTTTATCGTTTGGTTTGGTGGATTTTCTAATATAGATTATACCAATTGTACTTATAAATCAGTCTGTAATATTCTCCCGCAGTAATGCGGGAGTTAATACCGATGAAATCAAACAAATAGCCCATGAGATATAACCGATATTGGGATATATTGTTTGTCCAAGTGGTATTATTTATGTCTTTAGTAATTTATAATCTACTTTTTTTACAATTCAAATATTCTTCGTAAGTATTGATG
>DZDC01000215.1 GCA_022736595.1 Draconibacterium orientale
GGTGAAAAAATGGTGAAAAAATAATGCGTATGGTTTTGTCGTGCCATAGGTACGAAATATTTTCCTGGGCAATCCAAGCAATTAGGAATAATTAGCGTTTTCATAATACAGCCTCGAATGGGGGAATTAGATATGATTAACTGGATTTACAGGATTAGTGGTTGTTATTTTCTGATTTCTAATAAACCCTAATTGGTGATGATTAGATTTCAGGGCTACGCCCCTCATTTGGCTTATCCCCTCAATTCCAATTATTTAATTTTTTCAACGAACTCTTTAGTTGAATGATTACCTGCCGAGGCTGGTTTATCAAGTTGAAAAGTTTATCAAGTTTAAGCAGCTCCCCCCTTTAGAGCCAGGTGATGAACTGAGAAAAAGATAAATAGTAGAAGTTAAAAGTCTCTGTGCAACTCCGTGGATACGCTGTGTAACTTTGTGTAACTATCCGCAAAGAGCTATCCCAAGAAATTCAACACAAATGAAAAAATATGTAGTACACAAATCTGCACGCTATGAATGTCAATTCATTGAACATCAATCTTTTCTTTCAGTTTAGCTGCAAAATGAGCTAACCCCATAAGTATCTCAACTTAAATAATCAACAAAAAATGCTGACTTTTTTCGAAAAGCCAGCATTTTTGCTTTAAAGGTAATTTTTCGGAAGCTCTATTTATGATACCAATACTTTTCCATCCATCTGTTCAGGAATTTCGATTCCCATGATATGCAATAAGGTGGGTGCTATATCTGCCAATCTTCCATTAGCCAATTGAGAATACCTCTTATCAATCACAAAGGCTGGCACCCGATTCAAACTGTGGGCTGTATTTGGGCTCCCATCTTCATTTACGGCATTATCAGAGTTGCCATGATCCGCAGTGAGAAAAACAGAATATCCGTGTTCCTTGCCCTTTTCTATCACTTTACCTACGCATTGGTCAACGGTTTCAATGGCTTTGATGATGGAATTCCATATTCCGGTATGGCCTACCATATCGCTATTGGCAAAATTGAGACAAATAAAATCAAATTTTTCAGAAGCAATGGCTTCTATTGCTTTCTCGGTAACCTCAGGAGCCGACATTTCGGGCTGTAAATCGTAAGTAGCCACTTTAGGCGAACTGACCATGATGCGTTCTTCGCCTTCAAAAGGCTCGTCTTTTCCTCCTGAAAAGAAGAAGGTAACATGTGGATATTTTTCGGTTTCGGCTATTCTCAATTGGGTTTTGCCTTTCAAAGCCAACCACTCTCCCATCGTTTGAGTGATATCGTCTTTATCAAAAATTAAATGCACGTTTTTGTACGATTCGTCGTACTGTGTCATGGTAAGATAATGAAGCTTAATGGTTTGCATTCCTGCCTCTGGCATATCCTTTTGCGATAAAACGGTAGTGATTTCGCGCAACCGATCGGTTCTAAAATTGAAACAAAGCATCACGTCACCCTCTTCTACTAGAGCCAAGGGCTGCTGGGTAAGGGAATTGATGATAACCGAAGGTTCAATAAATTCGTCGGTAATTTCACGTGAATAACTTGCCTTAACGGCTTCAATGGCCGAAGAAAAATGTATTCCTTCACCTTTTACCATCAAATCGTAGCCACGCTTAACCCGCTCCCATCTTTTATCGCGATCCATGGTATAATATCTTCCGCAAACACTGGCAATCTGTGCCGTTTTATCTGTTATATGGTTCTCTATTTCTTCAATAAATCTTAATCCCGAACGCGGGTCAGTATCTCTTCCGTCGGTTAAGGCATGAATGAAAACTTGCTCCAATTGGTGCTCATCGGCCATATCGACAAGCTTTTTAAGGTGTTCCATTGAACTATGAACGCCTCCATCAGAAACCAAGCCCAATAGATGAACTTTTTTCCCTTGGCTTTTTGCATAGTTAAATGCCTCTAATAAAACAGCGTTTTTATCGATGGTTTTTTCACGTATTGCTTTGTTAATTCGTACCAAATCTTGATATACCACTCTTCCGGCACCAATATTCATGTGCCCTACTTCTGAGTTTCCCATTTGTCCGTCGGGCAAACCCACTTCTTCGCCACAAGCGTCTAATTGGGCTTTTAAAACGGTTGTATCACGCTGTAATCCATCAATATAAGGTGTTTTTGCATGAAAAATAGCATCTGATTTATCGTGTTTGCCATTGCCCCACCCGTCCAT
>DZDC01000216.1 GCA_022736595.1 Draconibacterium orientale
AGCAGGGCTGCCTTTGACAGCGCCGCGCGTATTTGTATGACGCTCAACGTAGAGCTAACCGGCGGGCGAAATGCGCAGCATTTTGCCCGTCCGTGTTGAGCGCCATGTTATGCGTTTTTCGCTTCAGCAGACCAAAAATACTTGAATGATGCTTTTTCATTCTCATAGTCTTGTTTTGAAATTTCTTTGCAGTTCTTGAATTTTTGAACAATGCCTATATTTTTTCCTTCTGGCATTACACAGACTAAAGCGAAGTAAAACTTCTGAAACTCTTTTGGAAGAGGTCTTGGTGAAATTAGGTACTCACCAATTTCGATGTTTGACTTAAATTCAACCAGCAACTTTTGAATGGAAGCCCTATTGGTATTGATCCTAAAATATGGCATCTCAGAAAAGTCCTGCCTGCTTGCTTTTCTGAATATCTTCATTTGAGATGTCGTCTCCGTACTTTTCCTTTACGGCTTTTGTGAAAATCTCAATCGCGTTCTCGTGGTTTTTTAAAAACCATTCTGTATGATTCCGAAGATATTCTTTTCTTATGCTCTCGTTCCTTAGGTCATTCGGTACTCGCTCCATTCGTGGATCGACACTATCAAATCCCATGAAGGGTTCGGATAGCCTCATTTCTGTCATTGCAACGTATTCCGGATTTAATTCAAACCCAATGGCTTTTCTATCAAGTTGTTGACAGACTCTTAACGTAGTCCCGCTTCCTGAAAATGGATCTAATACTGTGTCACCTTTATTGCTTGATGCCAGCACAATACGTTCAATAATTCCTTCTGGTTTTTGGGTGGGGTGATTCTGTCGATTAGGGTTTGAGTAGTGAACATGGGAGAACTGCCAAACATCCCCAGGGTTTGCGCCTCGCATGTTATTTCTTTCTCGGTAATACTTTTGCGGTACTCGAATATCATCCAGATTAAATACAAAGTCCTTGCTCTTGTTAAAAACAAGAATGTCATCGTGCCTTGGAGAGAACCCTTTTGTTTTGCCTAATCCTTGCGTGTAATGCCAAACAATCCAACTGTTGAAAAACAATTGAAGCTCTCTGTCCATGACATCATATAAATATGAGATGAAGCGGACACCCATAAACACATAAATAGTACCGTTTGGTTTTAGAACCCGTTTTGCCTCTGTAAGCCATCTTTTCGTGAAATCAATATACTCATCAAATCCTTTTAAGTCGTGATTGTTCCCATAATCTTTTCCCAAATTATATGGAGGATCGGCAACGATTAAATTTACCGAATCGCTTTCTAATGACTTAAACAGATTAACCGCATCACCGCATCGCAAATCTATTAGACTCATTCCTTGATCCAGCCATTTTGTTGTGCATATTCAAGCCACTGATCAAAGCCCTTCTTTGATGCAATAAATTTTTTGTCCAGTAATTGACAGAATTCCCACGTAGTTCTCTCTTGAAATGAAACGTAATGAATATCCCTTACTTGTAGTTGACCTGTGCCAAGTGCGGGGTTGTAGCTAATGTCGTTTGCTGCAATGAATTTAAGGTCATACGCATTAAAGTCCACAACCTCCATTACGCCCATCATCATTTTCGTTGCTTCATCTCTAGAGCTGTAAACTCGATGCTTGATGGAGAGAATTATGAAAATAAAATCGGGGTCTTGAACGTATGCTGTTCTGATTCTTGCGAAAGAGGTTATATTCGGTGACTTCCCGCTGCCTTCAATATCTTTGGACGTAGCCTTGACATCTACATGACCAGTGACTGCCGAGCTTCTTTTTCTGGTTTTCTTGAATTGTAGAATCACGTCGGCCATGTTTAGGCGTTCGCCAGCCTCTACGTTGATCAATTCATATTTATTAATGCCATCATCAAGTGATTCAGTAAAAACCTCGAACGCCCAAGCTTCGACAAATGGCCCGGCTATTTTATTAACATTCTCCATTGGAATGCCAAGCTTAAGATTCGTATTGATAACAATTTTGTTTCTGCCGCTATCCATAGCATCCTTCATTATCGATTCAATCGAATCAACAATGAACTTGGAGCATTCAGAATAATCATCACACTCGATGGGTTGCTTTAAATCCAGTTCGTCGTAATTCATTATTTACCTTAAGTGGTGCGGTGCTGACGCATAACGTAATGTATACCGCAATTCCTGCAAAATAAACTGACCCGTGCGGGATA
>DZDC01000217.1 GCA_022736595.1 Draconibacterium orientale
TTCATTGGGTTGAAGTTCAATTTTATGTGCCAATAACATGGCTAACTTCCTCAGATGGGTTACATTTAAGTCATGGCGAGGATTCTAATGTGATATGCTTTACCTGTCAATACTTTTTGGGTTATAGACCTGTTTCACTTGGTATTAAAGATTTCAAATCGGTTCTATACGACCACAACAAGGGGGAAATATGTTGTTGCAATACAAAGCTATGTTATTGATTGGTTTATTCGCATTGTCCCATGCAATTCACGCGGTAGATGAAGCAATCATGCCGGTGGTGAGTGAATTTGTCGCAGCGTTGAATGCCTGTGATCGCGGGCTGGATATGCCATTGCCCAAAAGTCAGGGTTCACTGAATGTTTTACAGATGTTGCTCCGAAAATATCGGTTGAACAGTCAAAACGCGTTGGAAAAAAATTCAAATCTGAAAAATTTTTCTAACCTTTATCATGGTGAATATTTTAAATCTTCCTCATTCTCAGAGGTTTATCGTCGTTGTGAAACGCAACTGGTGGAAAAAGTCAAACGCGCTGAAATTGAGGTGACTCAACGCATTGAAGCGCGCCAACGTAAATTCGCGGAACAACAACCGGCGGTCGAAAAATTATTGGTGCAAATTCAACAGGCGGAATCTCATGCGTTTGCTGCGATAGATCAAGGGTGTGTTCGCGCCCAGTTGACCGCGGATAATGCGTTAATATTATTCCCAAAATATACCGAAGAAAAACAAAAAGCGTTGCAACTTTATCCTGACATCGGTCTGCGTAAGTTAAATCTTGCAAAATATGCAGAAGCAAAATCGAAGCATATTAAAAACGTTGGGCATTGGTTTCAGGAATGTGATGCGTTATTTACGCGGTTGTTGCCTCCTCCGCCAGTGATGACCCCGCCGCCGATTTCTCAAACACCACCGATAGAAACCAATAATTTCAATCAGTTGCCGTACCTTGCCGAATTCCTACCTGCCGCTGCCATTCCCGCGATAGAAATTGTTCCCACACCACAACCGCGCGCTTATTTTCCCCCAAAAAATATTGAAACCCCGCATACTTTTGCGATGACTTCGGTCAATTCACCACCATCTATGGTTGAACTGCCTGAACCTGTGGTCGCACCTGTTGAATCGCCCAAAGAACCTGAAACTCCAATGGTTGAAACGGAGAAGATGTATCAGGAATTACTTGCTAAAGTGCATGGGGATCGCTTGAAGATTTTGCAAACCGAGAAACGTTTACCAGACACGGTGGAGGGTCGAGAATCGGATTATCAGAAAGCGTCCCGTTGGCAATATCAAAAAGTGACCGCTTCTGGCAAGGACAAATGTGTGATTTATAGCTTTGCTAACAATCGGTTAACTCGTACCAAAGAATTTTCTGGACAATGTCCGTAGTTTTGAATTTCTTTCCTCCATTGGAGCTCTGCGTTGGCAAGAAATCTATAGTATAATGAGTCGTTTTTCTCGCCTTTCCGATACCGATTTTCACGATTGATTTCAGAAATTACTTGGCAACAATTAAACGATAAAATGACGGAATAGAACGATGCAACAATACGATATGATCGTTTTAGGCGCGGGAATCAGTGGGTTAAGTATGGCACACTATTGTCAACAACACGGTTTAAATACCTTAGTGCTTGAGAAAACTGCCAGAGTAGGCGGTATTTTTCACTCCCATGCGTTAGAATACACTGATTTTTGGTTGGAATTGGGAACACATACGGCTTATAATTCTTATCGTAACATTTTGAATATGATGCAACAATGTCAAATGTTAGATCAATTGCGTCCCAGAGAAAATGTCAGTTTTAAATTGTGGCAGCAGGGTACCATCAAATCGATTCCGTTACAGTTAAATTATCTTGAATTGGTTTCGCATCTTCCCCGCTTACTTTGGAAATCAAAAGAAAATCATTGAATCAAATCTCAATTCAAAAGTAAAAAATAAAATTTTCGAGCTCAAGAAAATCATTAAGTCAATCAATCAATCAATAAATATACTGCAAATACTTTTGACTTCATGTCTAATCGTGGAAATGCTTGTCATATGTTTTGTAAATCGAGGATCGTTTCCAAACATTGATTTAATCAATTCCAAGAATCTTGAGTAATAAAACATTAATTGAGCAACAACTAAACGTAAT
>DZDC01000083.1 GCA_022736595.1 Draconibacterium orientale
ATTATTTGAGGCGTCAAAAGTAAGAAATCCGCGCATTTCTTTTAAGGAATTTGACATATTAAAATAAGAGGCTGCAAAGCCCCATTTTAGGTCTTTTGCAAATTTGTATTCATAATCCAAATCCAAACCCAACTCTTTTCCATATTCAATTTTATTTCCAGCTTGATCCAATAGATTGGTGTAAACACGAGTAGCTAAATGGGGCAAAAACACATCAAAACTCCATGCGTTCTTATCAATTGGGTTAGGTTAATTTGAGGATCAGGGTTCGTCCTCAAAATACCAATGAAAGCTTTGCAAAACATCATCTCGGTAAAGATTGGCTTACCAAAATAAAATTGTATGTTTGCTTTCTAAAGCATAATATGTAACCCATTATAAAACAACAGATTCAACATTAAACCTCTCTTTATGATACATCCAAAGCTCATCAAGCCTGCTAGTATTGCCGTCATTGGCGCCTCCAACAACATCAACAAACCGGGAGGAAAAATCTTAAAAAACTTGATTGATGGTAAGTACACTGGCCAATTATATGTCATGAATATGAATGAAGCTGAAGTGCAAGGCATCAAAAGCTATCAAAATATAAATGACCTACCTCAGGTTGATTTGGCCATCATTGCTATTGCAGCCAAACATAGCCCCGAAGTTGTGCGGGTATTGACCCAAGAAAAAGGTACCAAAGGATTTATTATCATTAGTGCAGGTTTTAGTGAAGAAAGTGAACAAGGACGAGCTTTAGAGCAACTCATTGTTCATTATATTGATGCCGTTGGTGGTACCTTGGTTGGGCCCAATTGCACTGGAATCATGAACTCACATCATCATAGTATCTTCACCGAGCCCATTCCACGACTCGATGCTCAAGGCATAGATTTCATAAGTGGTTCGGGAGCTACGGCTTGTTTTATTTTAGAATCAGGCATTCCGAAAGGATTAAGTTTTTCGTCGGTTTATACCGTTGGAAACTCTGCACAAATAGGTGTTGAAGAGCTTCTTGAATTTATGGATGAAACCTATGAAGCAGGAAAAAGCTCCAAGGTAAAACTTCTTTATATCGAACACATTTCAAAACCCGCAAAGCTTTTAAAACATGCTTCATCGCTGATTCGTAAAGGCTGTAAGATTGCAGCCATCAAAGCAGGAGCATCAGAGGCAGGCAGCCGAGCAGCCAGCTCACACACAGGAGCCTTAGCTAGTTCTGATTTAGCAGTAGATTCATTATTCAAAAAAGCTGGCATTGTAAGATGTTACGGAAGAGAAGAATTAATGAATGTGGCAGCAGTATTTCTACATCCTGAATTGCAAGGAAATAGAATCGCTATTATCACCCACGCAGGGGGACCAGCAGTAATGCTCACCGATGCTTTGAGCGAAGGCGGCATGCAAGTTCCTCATATTGAAGGTGAGGTAGCCGACGAGCTTCTAAACCACTTATTTCCAGGATCCTCAATTCATAACCCCATTGACTTTTTAGCCACAGGCACAGCAGCTCAGTTGGGAACCATCATCGACTATGTTGACAATCGCATGCCTGAAATTGATGCCATGGTGGTCATCTTTGGCACGCCTGGGTTGTTCCGCATTTTTGATGTTTACGAGCTTTTGAACGAAAAAATGAAAACCAGTAAAAAGCCCATATATCCAGTGCTACCCAGTACTTTAACGGCAAAAGATGAGGTGAATGATTTCTTATCCAAAGGACGTATCAATTTCCCTGATGAAGTGAATTTAGGTAGAGCCCTTGCTAAAGTTTATAATTCTCCCAAACCTGCAGCAGAAAAATTGGTATTGCCCGAAATGGATGTAAAAGCCATTCGCAACATTATAGACAATGCTGAAAACGGATATTTATCCCCTGAAAATGTTCAAGAGCTTTTGGATGCAGCAAGAATATTTAGAGCTGGAGAGGCTGTGGTAAACTCCGCAGAGGATGCCGTAAAAGCAGCTCAAATGCTTGGCTATCCTGTGGTTATGAAAGTTGTAGGCCCAGTTCACAAATCGGATGTGGGGGGCGTTGTGCTCAATGTAAAAACCGATGAGCAGGCTCTTATGGAATTTGAACGAATGATAAAAATTAAAGACACCACCTCTATCCTTTTGCAACCCATGCTCAGTGGCATAGAGCTTTTTGCCGGTGCTAAAAAGGAGGATAAGTTTGGCCAGATGGTTTTATGCGGAATGGGAGGCATTTTTATCGAAGTTCTCAAGGATTTCAGTGCTTCGTTAGCTCCATTTGAAAAGAAAGAAGCCTTAGAAATGATACATAAACTTAAAAGTTATAAAATACTTGAAGGCGTTCGTGGTCAAAAAGGCGTGAATCAAGATGCCTTTGCAGAAGCCATTTACCGCTTAGCTGCATTGGTGCATTTGACTCCCGAAATTGCAGAAATGGATCTCAATCCACTTTTAGGAAGCCCTGAAAAAGTAGTTGCTGTGGATGCTCGAATTAGAATTGAAAAATAAAACCAAAATGATAAAAGAAGAAATTATTTTAAAAGCCGATGAGTTTTTGCAAGAACTTAACGAGAAAGCATTTGAAGACCTCCAGGCTCAAGTAGCTAAAACTCAACCTCATATTGTTGATTATGTGCTCTCTATGAGCGATCTTTTCGACGACGAAGAAGAGTATTTCAATAAATTCTACTACTTCTTTATGTTGATACATCGCTCGTTTTCAAATCGTTTTAGGTTTTTACCTCAAATTAGTAAAGAGCAAATTAGCAAAACTGAAGAGCAGGATCAGGCCTGGTTTTTGAAGATTTCAGAACTTGCTCCCGAGGAAAGTGAAGAAGAACTGGAATTAATGATAAAGAAGCATCCACAAAGAGTAATGATCGACTTTATTACTTTAGAACTTTTTGAAAGCGATGTGGACAGCTACGACGACATTCGATTGGAAATGGACAATCAGATTTTCTTTTTGCTAATAAGCATTATTAATATCTACGAATTGGCTTTAACCCAATCGCAACCTCCTGTAAATAAAGCTGAATAGTATGCTGTATTTCTTTTTAAGTATTGGATTTTCGGTTAGTATTTTAGCTCTTTTTAGAAAGTTTGAGGCTTTAAAAATTGACAACCTCAGAGCGATCTGGATAAGTTATATTATTAGCATCGTATTAGCTTCCCTATCAAGCCTCCTTCTTTTTGGAGTACCACAAGCACCTCAACTTCATCATTTGCTCATGGCGGCAGTTCTTGGAATTAGCTTCTTTTTTGGTTTTAGAGCCATTGCTTTATGTTCTCAAAAAGTTAGCGTATCTGCCACCAGCATTGCCGGCAACATGTCGGTAGTCATTCCAGTATTTGTGGCTGCTCTTTTATATCACGAAAAGCTGAACCTATTACAATGGCTTGGTTTCACCCTTGCTTTTCCTGCAATTTATTTATTCTTTAAACAAAAAAACGGTTTTAACATAGGTTCAGGCCTTTGGATATATCCAGCTATATTATTAGTTATCAGTGGGTTTAACAATTCAGTAATGCGCCATGCTGAAAAATCTGAGGGGCTAGAAAATCCTATCTTTTTTCTTTCTATGATTTTAGTGGGAGCCTTCGTAAGCAGCAGTAGTTTTAATGTTGTAAATAAAAAATTCATAAATTTCACAAAAAACGAATGGATTTATGGTGCGCTTTTAGGATTGCTCAATTTTGCCTCCAGCCTATTCTTTCTGCTTTGTTTAAAAGAGTTTGAAACGGCTATTTTCTTTCCAGTTTATAATCTTACCTACATCGGAATTGCCGCCGTTGTAGGTATCTGGGCATTTAAAGAAAAATACCATTGGTTAAATTATATGGGATTGGCTCTTGCAGCTATCGCTATTGCTCTGATGAATTGGAAATAAATTTTAATTTGTATCGTTTTATCCTATATTCTGAGCTATAAAAAATTACATTTGAGAACCACATATCAAAAACCAAAATCTAAGATTTGTAACCTTGCAGCCTACGTAAATATTGACATTTGACTTTAATTACATACCTCCAAAATCCATAATAACCACAAAAAAAAATAAACCATGAAGAAGTTAATAAAACCCATAATTTTTATTGCCATAATGGCGATACTAAATTCTTGTGTTATCACTCAAGAGTTTGATTTTGAAAGTGATTTTAGTGGAAACTTTGCTTATACCATTGAGCTTGCGCAAATGGATGCTTACATGGGCAATGAGGATTCGACCGATTATTTTGCAAGTTTAAACAAGGATTCCATTATTCAAGCCTATTCAGCTGTTAAAGGCATTAGTAATGTGCAAGTTACCACCACAACTACATCTTATACAGTTAGATATTCATTTAAAGATTTAGAATCCTTATCCCAATCGTTAAAACTCGAAGATAGAGGTATAGTTGACGAACAATACAAATACAAAAAGCGAAAATTTACTTACGAAAATAAAGGATTTGAAAGCCAATCGGCTCAAAATGATAGCCTTATGGAAATGTATGAGTATATAAATATCATTTCGAAGTACCATTTTAAACAAGTGATAAAAGAGAGCAATAAAGGAGAAGTGAGTGCTGATGGACATGGATTGTATATGGAGCAAAATATGAAGGAATTGATAAAGCCTAATCAACTCACCAATTTAGAAGTTTTATTTAAGAAATAATATGCTTTTTGAAGATACCTATCAAGAGATAGAACTCGCTGTTACAGGAATATACAAGGAGAAAGGCAGTAGGTTTATTGCCATAGCAAAGCCTGTTTTCACTGAAGATGAAATTAAAACCGAACTCGAAAATTTACGAAAAGAGTACTTTGATGCTCGCCATCATTGCTATGCCTGGATATTGAACCCCGACCAGTCGGCCCAACGCACCAACGACGATGGGGAGCCCGCAGGGACGGCTGGAAAGCCCATTCTCAATCAATTATTATCGCATCAACTTACCAATATTTTAGTGGTGGTGGTTCGCTATTTTGGGGGAACAAAACTTGGTGTTTCTGGATTAATAAATGCTTATAAATCTGCTACTAAGGATGCACTTTCGCAAGCATTGATTAAAGAAAAATATCTTAAAGATTATTATCAATTCCACTTTGATTATCCGTTAATGAAGCCTGTAATGCGACTTTTAGAGGATCATGATTTGCAGATGGAAGACCCCCAATTTGAGCTCGATTGTCGATTAAAAGTAGGTATCAGAAAATCGAAAATCGAATCGGTTTTAGCCAAAGCCAACGCACTTTTTGGCTTACAGATTCAGTATCTCTACACTGCTTAACGGTAGCTGTAATTCATTAGATTTGCAAATCTTATTTACCATCAACATAACTTTATTATGAAGGAATTTCTGAGACTCATTTCGTATATAAAACCCTATAAAAGATACGCTTTCCTTAATGTTTTTTTTAACGTTATGACCATTGTTTTCAGTATCTTTTCGTTGGCCATGATTATCCCTTTTCTCAAACTAATCGTGGGAGTTGAATCCTTGGTTGACAACGCTCCTCCCTTCGAACTTTTCAATAAAGACACTTGGATGCCCAATCTATATGTGTATATGAGTGATATGATTCAAAATACTGGCCCTCAACGAGTTTTATTAATCATAAGTATCGCCATCATCATTCTTTTCTTTCTAAAAAATCTATTTCGATATATGGCCTTATACATTTTGGCACCCTTACGAAATGGAGTTATTCGCGACTTAAGAAACCAGATTTATAGCAAAATCATAAGGCTAAATATGGGATTCTTTTCCAATCGCAAAAAGGGCGACATTATAGCACGAGCCACCAACGACGTTCAAGATGTGGAATGGACTATTATGGGATCTTTAGAAATTCTTTTTCGCGACAGTATTACCGTAGTGGCTTTTATGGCAACCCTTTTTGTGATTAACGCCAAACTCACCATCATCATGCTCACGGTGCTCCCCATTGCTGGTTTTGTGATTGCAAAAATTGCCAAGTCGCTCCGTAAAAAATCACTTAAAGCCCTAAATATGAATGGAATACTCATGTCATATCTGGATGAAGGGATTAGTGGTTTGCGCATCATCAAGGCCTTTAACGCAGTAAAATACTCTGAAAATAAATTTAATAACCACAACTACAACTATTCCAAAGTGATGATTAGCGTTTTCAGACGCGAAGACCTTTCAGCACCCATTAGCGAGTTTTTTGGTATCATTGTAATGGCCGTGGTGCTGTGGTATGGAGGCAGCTTGATTTTGAAACAAGAAGGCACCATGGATGGCCCCACTTTTGTATTTTATATTACTTTATTTAGCCAAGTGATTCCATCTGTAAAATCCTTTAGCAGTGGTTACTATCGTATTCAAAAAGGAATTGCATCTGCGCAAAGAATTTGGGAATTGGTGGATGCACACAACCCAATTGTTGACAAAGAAAATGCCTTATCAAAAAAACAATTTGAATCCAATATTGAATATCGTGATTTGCATTTTAGCTACGAAGATGACATTATTTTAAATCATATTAATCTAACCATTGAAAAAGGGAAAACCATTGCTATTGTGGGAGCTTCGGGAGCAGGAAAATCGACATTAGTGGACTTGCTTCCTCGTTTTTACGATCCTCAAGAAGGAAGTTTGATGATTGATGGTATTAATATTAAAGATATCTACATCAACGATTTGCGTTCGATGATGGGAATTGTAAACCAAGAATCCATTTTGTTTAACGATACTATTTTCAACAACATCGCATTTGGCAAACCCGAAGCTTCAGAGGCTGAAGTGATTGAAGCTGCCAAAGTTGCCAATGCCCACGAATTTATTCTGCAAACTCCAGAAGGTTACCAAACGCTGATTGGAGATCGGGGCAGCAAACTTTCAGGAGGTCAAAAGCAACGTATCAGTATTGCTAGGGCGGTGTTGAAAAATCCTCCCATTATGATTTTGGACGAAGCCACTTCGAGTTTAGATACCGAATCGGAACGTTTGGTGCAATTGGCTCTTGAAAACCTAATGAAAAATCGCACCTCCATCGTCATAGCACACCGCTTGTCCACCATTAAAAATGCCGATGAAATAGTGGTTATGGATAAAGGATGCATTGTGGAACAAGGAAGTCATGAGGTCTTACTAGCTCAAAATGGAATTTACCGTAAACTTCACGATTTGCAGTCTTTTGCCAAATAATATTAAAATTTATACCCATGAGAGTCACTTTTCTTGGAACCGGAACTTCACAAGGCATACCCGTAGTAGCCTGTGAATGTGCTGTTTGCAAAAGTCAATATTCTCATGATAAGCGACTGCGGAGTTCTGTTTTAATCGAAAATAGAACAGACATTTTTACCATCGATGCGGGACCCGATTTTCGTCAGCAAATGCTTCAGCATCAAGTTAAAAGACTCGATGCCATTTTGATTACCCATGGCCATAAAGACCATGTAGGCGGCATGGATGATATACGGAGTTTCAACTATTTGCAGAAAAAAGCGATGCCTGTATTTGCCAATGAATTGGCCGCGGCTTCCATTAGATCTGAATTTTCTTATGCCTTTTCCGACGATAAATACCCTGGAGTTCCTGACTTTGACTTAAGGATGATTTCTGACGATCCTTTCACCATTGGGAAAACCCATATCACTCCTATTCCATTGATGCACTTGCATTTGCCTGTGCATGGTTTCCGAATTGGTGACTTTGCGTACCTTACCGATGCCAATAAAATATCAGAAGAAAGCTTCCAATTGCTCGAAGGAACAAAAACTCTTGTTATCAATGCTTTAAGAATAAAAAAGCATATCTCACACTTTAATTTGGAAGAAGCTTTAGAAGTAATCCAGAGAATCAAACCTCAACAGGCATATCTCACGCATATCAGTCATTTAATGGGTTTTGAGCATGAAGTGAGCCCCCTACTTCCCCAAAATGTAGCTTTTGCTTACGATGGCTTAATTCTAGATATCTAAGTCATGGAAAAAACTTTAATCGTCTTAGCAGGTCCAACCGCAGTGGGCAAAACTTCGATGGCCATTAGCATAGCCCAAGCGCTTCACACCGAGATTATTTCAGCAGATTCACGGCAGTTTTATCGTGAAATGAAAATTGGAACAGCCGCGCCAACCCAAGAAGAATTGGCTAAAGCTCGACATCATTTCATTGGAAATTTAAGCATTCACGATTATTATAACGTTTCCATTTACGAGCAAGAAGCCCTTATCAAAATTTCTGAAATATTTGAAAATAAGGATTATGTTGTTGTTGTTGGTGGTTCTGGCATGTACCTCGACGCCCTTTGCAATGGTATTGATCAGCTTCCTGATGCCGATTTTGAACTACGCAATCAAATTGTGAATAATTATCAAATCCATGGTTTACCGTGGCTTCAGGCCGAGGTTGAACATTTGGATCCAGAATATTTTTATAGCTGCGACTCCAATAACCCCAAACGACTTCAGCGCGCTTTGGAAGTAATTTTAGCCACAGGCAAAACCTATAGCAGCCAAAGGACTAAGGAAAAAAAAGCAAGACCCTTTAAAATTTTAAAATTTGTGCTGAATGCCGACCGAACCCTGCTTTACAACCGTATTGATCAGCGAGTGGATGTTATGGTAAAAGATGGACTCATTGATGAAGCTCGAAACTTGTTTCCAAACAGAGAATTAAATGCCTTAAATACTGTAGGTTATAAAGAATTATTTGCATCTTTTGATCAACAAATTAGCTTAGAACAAGCCATCATCGACGTTAAAACACACAGCAGAAATTACGCAAAACGCCAACTCACTTGGTTTAAACGTGACCCAGAATATATCTGGGTTAGCAATTTTGAACAGATTATAAACGCCTTGATTTAAAGTGTTTTTGGCCAGTATTTATTTTTAAAATAGAAAGCCAAATTCACCAATCCTATCATCACCGGAACTTCAACCAAAGGCCCTATAACCGCAGCAAAAGCTTCTCCCGAATTCAACCCAAAAATGGCGATAGCTACTGCAATAGCCAATTCAAAATTGTTACTAGCTGCTGTAAACGAAAGCGTTACTGATTGTGAATAGTTGGCTCCTACCCTTTTGCTCATATAAAATGAAACCACAAACATCACCAAAAAGTAAATAAGCAGTGGAATGGCAATGAGCAAGACATCCATTGGAATGGCCACAATGTATTCGCCTTTTAATGAAAACATGACTACAATCGTAAACAAAAGTGCAATCAATGTGATGGGACTAATTTTAGGAATAAATGAGTGTTGATACCAAGTTTTACCTTTAAGTCTAATCAAGAAAAATCGTGTAAGAAAACCAGCAATAAATGGAATTCCAAGGTAAATAAAGACACTTTCTGCAATTTGCGAAATGGTAATGCTTTCAACGGCACTGCTAGTGGGAATGCCAAACCAAGCTGGCATCACTGCAATGAAAAAATAAGCGTAAACCGAGAAAAACAATACTTGAAAAATACTGTTAAAAGCCACCAAACCAGCTGCATATTGCGTGTCGCCTTTGGCCAAATCGTTCCAAACAATCACCATGGCAATGCAACGGGCCAAACCAATAAGAATAATCCCATACATATATGGCAGATTGGAGTTGTTTTCACCTGGAAAAAGTTTAAAAAACACAACTGCCAATGCAAACATCAACAGAGGCCCAATAATCCAATTCTGAACCAATGACAAACTCAAAACCTTGGTATTTCTGAAAACATCGCCCAGTTCTTCATATTTAACTTTGGCCAAAGGCGGATACATCATCAAAATGAGGCCAATGGCAATGGGAAGATTGGTGGTACTTTCGGGCGATGACTTTAACGACTCCCAAAAAAGTGCCACTTGAGGGAAAAGATATCCACTCATAACTCCAATAAACATGGCAAGGAAGATCCATAATGTTAAGTATCGATCTAAAAATTTAAGACGTGCTTTCATTAAATAAGTTTATATAATTTATCTTAGTACATGACAAAAAGTTACAATAGATTTAAGATTCAACTATATTGT
>DZDC01000218.1 GCA_022736595.1 Draconibacterium orientale
TAGTCAATTCTCAGAGCCCATAAACCCAACATAATACATAAGTAATTAGAATAATATTTAGAAATAATGTTCATTAACCTCAATTATTATTTCATTCGCTACTGATTAGTAACAACATTTTCTCTTTAAGTTAGTCTTCTAAAATTGCATTCTACTTCATAGACAGCACAAAAGTTTCAATCACATGAGGAAAATGGGCATATTCCAAGGCATGCACTTTTTCTGCAATTTGCTCGACCTGGTCGTCGGCTTCAATGGCACATTGGGCTTGAAAAAGGATTTGACCCTCGTCGTAATGTTCGTTGACCAGATGAATGGTAATGCCGGTTTCCGATTCATTGGCCGCCTTCACCGCTTCGTGAACATGGGCACCAAACATCCCCTTGCCTCCATATTTGGGCAGTAAAGCAGGATGAATATTGATGATTCTGTTGGGGAAAGCTTCCAATAAAATAGGAGGAATTTTAAGTAAAAATCCAGCCAAAACAATGATATCCACATCCCTCTTGCGAAGTTTCTGAAGCAAAACCGTACCTTCTCTAAAATCAGAATTGGGAAAATAAAAAGCAGGTATTGCAAGTTTGGCAGCTCTCTGAAGCACAAAAGCCTCTTCTTTGTTGGCATAAATACTGTCTATTTTAAGGCTGGGATGCTGGCTAAAATATTCTGCAATATTCTGAGCATTACTTCCACTTCCTGATGCAAATAGGGCAATATTAAGGATTGATTTCATCGAAAAATATTTGTAGCAAAGTTACATTTTATTAGTGTCTGCTCGCGCAACTTATTATGCAGAAAGAGTACTTTTGCAAGTATCAAATATTTCCTAATGTTAACGCTGCTATTTATAGTTTCGTTAATGATTAACAGGTTAGATATTAAGTTTTTACCAACAAAACCCTAAAACAACGATCATGCACAAAATCAATACAATCCTGATTCTAAAAATCTTTTTAAGCCTTTTACTCTTTTTGTGGGCTTTACCCTTTCTCATCAGTCCTGTGTACAACTTTCCCGAGCCCACTCCATTTAGTGGCGACAAAGTGTGGAATCCCTACCAAAATCTCGATAGCAGTGGATGGAAAAAAGGCAATTTCCAAATTCAAAGTCTGGCCTGGGGAGGCCTCACCGATGGAAGTAAAAATCCCACCGATAGCATCTATTCCATCTACGAAAAACTGGGTTATCAAGTCATTGGCATTTCAGATTATATGAAAATCAACACCTATTCCAAAGATCATTCAGGCTATATGAGCATCTATGAGCATGGTTACAACTTTCGTAAAACCCACCAAGTGAGCTTGGGAGCTAAAGAAGTGTATTGGCTCGATTTTCCGTTTTACCAAACCACAAGCCAGAAGCAGTTTATCATCAACCAATTGCTCCCACGCACCCAGATTCTTGCTTTGGTTCATCCTGCTTTTTCATTGGAAGGCTATAGCCATCGCGACTTGCAACTACTCACGGGCTACCACCTTATTGAAGCCTTGAACCATCAGATATACAGTCTTTCGCATTGGGACGCTGCCCTTTCGGCCGGCAAAGCCAAATTTATCCTTGCCGACGACGATGCTCACGACATTTCTAACCCCTTTTTGGTGGGAGTGGAGGCCACGCTTATTCAAAGTCAATCCCAACATCCCGACAGCATCATCGAAGCCATGAAGCAAGGAAAATCCTATGGATTAAGTATTTATACTCCTGATAATGAAAACTATACTTTAAAAGCAGAACGTTCCAAAAGTCTTCCAAAACTGCTTTCTGCAAAAATTGAAAATGGAGTATTCACTGTACTCACTGATAGGGTAGCTGAAGAAATCCGTTTTATTGGTCAAGAGGGGGAGGTAAAACGCAGAAAACCTAATACTGGCGGAGCACAATACCTTATTACCAAAGACGACACGTACATCCGCACCGAAATCGACTTTGGAAAGGGAGAAGTGATGTACCTTAATCCCATTTTTAGATTTGAAAGCGAAAATCCTTTGGAAGAAACTCCGGCAGAAATCAGTATTTTCAAGTCCATGGTAATGTATCTTTTCTCGTGGTCACTTTTTCTTTTTATTATGCGTGCACTTTGGCACTGGAGAAAATAGGTGCAAGCAAGACTATGAATAATACCGATGATGCAT
>DZDC01000219.1 GCA_022736595.1 Draconibacterium orientale
CAGGCTTGAGCTTCGTTCAATACTTCCAATATTTGGGGTTGCAGCAACAAGGAAACGAGGGTTTCACCAATGGCAATTCATCCGTTCTTAACCCACATCGTGACCTAAACAAAGCCTAAATGGCTTGAATATGAACAAAAAAAAAGGTGCATTATGCACCTTTTTTTGTTTGTGGAGATAAGGGGAATCGAACCCCTGACCTCTTGACTGCCAGTCAAACGCTCTAGCCAACTGAGCTATATCCCCAGAATAATAAAGGTAAAACACCTCCACCATTGCGGCGGCAAAGATAGAAAAATATTGAATTTCAAAAAAAATATTTTTCAATCTATTTCATTTGTGACACAGCTACAGCGTTGCCCCACTGTTTTAGCTACAGAGTTGCGCAATATTATACAAAAACTACCGAGGTAAACAGGCCTAAAAAAATGCCCTTCTCTAAATACAAAATTTTTTTTCTTCATCATCCATGGCGGGTATTGTAAAAAGCTGTACTTTCATCGGGTAAAAAAACGCGTATGTTAGTAAAAACCTATGGGGCAGCCCTTCATGGCATCGACGCCATCACCATCACAGTCGAAGTAAATATCAGCACTGGTATCAATATGCATATTGTGGGGCTTCCAGATGTGGCCGTTAAAGAGAGCCAGCAGCGTATTCATGCGGCATTGGTTAACAACAATTATAAGATGCCCGGTCGTAAAACTGTAATTAATATGGCTCCTGCCAACATTCGAAAGGAAGGTTCTGCCTATGATTTAGCCATTGCCATTGGAATATTAGGAGCTTCAGAACAAATTGTTGCTGAACGTTTTGCTGATTTTATAGTCATGGGCGAGTTGAGTTTAGACGGAAGTCTGCAACCCATTAAAGGGAGTTTACCCATGGCCATTGAAGCCCGGCAAAAAGGATTTAAAGGCATTATTCTTCCCAAGGCGAATGCCAATGAAGCGGCCATTGTCAATAATTTGGTTGTTTATGGCGCTGAAAACATTACTGAGGTGGTGGAATTTTTTGACAAAGGCGTGGAGCCTGAGCGGTTTGAAATAAATACCCGTGAAGAATTTTTGAGTCGAATTGATGAATATGAGTTTGATTTTGAAGATGTAAAAGGACAGGAAAACATCAAGCGAGCTTTGGAGATTGCTGCAGCTGGAGGCCATAATGTGATTATGATTGGGCCTCCCGGATCAGGTAAAACCATGCTATCGAAGCGCTTGCCAGGCATTCTTCCTCCGCTCAATTTGCACGAAGCCTTAGAAACCACCAAAATTCATTCGGTAGCAGGACTGATGTCGGCCAACGATACTTTGATTTCGGTGCGGCCTTTTAGGGCTCCACATCACACCATTAGCGATGTAGCTTTGGTAGGAGGGGGCACTTATCCTCAGCCAGGGGAAATAAGTTTGGCACACAATGGAGTGTTATTTTTAGATGAGCTTCCCGAATTTAAACGTACTGTGTTAGAGGTCATGCGCCAACCCATTGAAAATAGAAATATCACCATTTCAAGGGCCAAGTTTACAGTGGAATATCCCGCCAGTTTTATGCTCATAGCCAGTATGAATCCCTGTCCTTGTGGTTATTATAATCACCCAGAGAAAGCTTGTGTATGTGGACCGGGCATGGTTCAAAAATACCTAAATCGTATTTCGGGACCCTTACTCGATCGTATCGATTTGCACGTGGAGGTGACTCCCGTTCCGTTTAGAGAGCTCAATAAAATTAGACAGGCAGAGAAAAGTGCTGAAGTACGGAAGCGTGTGATTGCTGCTCGACAAATTCAAGAAACGCGTTTTGAAGATACTCCAGGAGTTTATAACAATGCACAGATGTCGTCGAAGCATTTACGAACCTATTGTTTGGTGAGTGAGGAAGGACAAGAATTGTTGAAGAATGCTATGGAAAAATTGGGACTTTCTGCTCGTGCCTACGATCGTATTCTTAAGGTAGCACGTACCATTGCCGATTTAGAACCCAGTGCCAACATTCAAAACGACCACCTTGCCGAAGCCATTCAATACCGTAGCCTCGACCGGGATGCTTGGGGGACATAGAAGAAGGCAGAAGGATTAAGTTAGAAGGATTAAGTTAGAAGGATTAAGTTAGAAGGATTAAGT
>DZDC01000220.1 GCA_022736595.1 Draconibacterium orientale
AGTTCTCACCTGCACTTGCGCCGTAGCGCAGCGCAGGTGCAAGTGTGGAAAAATGGCTTTGCCTGACTACTCCTCTTTTTGCTTTGCCCGTCTTCGGGGTGGGCGAACTTTGCCTCCTCCTCATTTCTTCCATTTCTGCCTGCTTTTCTACCTCCCATATTTCAAGTGGATAACCTTATTTTCATTCTTCTTTTCAAAAATAGTCCGTTCTATGATTTAGGGCTATAATCAAAAAAACGCAATCCCTATAGACAGCAGTTCGTCCAACATAGCGTGCACTGGACGGGTGGGGAGAGGACGAATTTTCAAGCATTTTTCTGGCTTCGAGTTTTTCCTCCTCCCAAGCATCCTCCACGCCCGCCCACCCGCCAGTAACGCAAATCGTTGGGCGTTTGAGCAAATCCAATTTCTAAGAATAGAGAATAAATATGGAAACTAACAAATTAAATCAAGCAATTCAACACATAAAATCAGGAAATAAGCAATCAGCCTTGCCGCTCTTAAAAGAAATTGTTCAATCTGACCCAAGAAATGAATCGGCTTGGTTATGGCTATATGCTTGCCTAGACAGCCATGAACAAAAAAAATATTGTTTACAAAAAGCCATAGAAATCAATCCTAACAACCAAAACGCTAAAAAAGCATTAGAAAAATTATTGGCACAGCAAAGCGACCCTATATTTCAGCACCTTCAAAACAAAGAACAGCCAATTGGAATGAGACAATCTTCTGCTGTAAAAAAACAGCCGCTAACTTCAAAGCGGAGTAAGAAAGTAATATCAAGAAAATTTGTTATTGCAAGTATCTCAGGGCTATTTTTACTTTTCTGCATTGGATTCGGATTTATTGGGGGAAATTGGCTCATAAACAACTATTCATCATTATCCCAGAATGACCCAGACTCGACTGAGGAAACACCTTCTTCGTTTTCTCAAGACTTACAAGACTCTCAAAACTTTGTGCCAAATGATAACAGCACAGCAGATCCAAGCGAGTTTGTTCAACCTGAAAATAGCCAGCAAAATTATACTCAACCCAGTGCCACGCCTATGCCACCACCTGATGTAAGATTTTCAGCATACTATTCGGAAAGAATCGACGGTGTCGCTGAAGAAAAAATAAACGAAAATTATGAAACATATATTGAATATGATACTTCACAAGGATTGGACACATTTATTGTGTATCTCAAAGTCGAAAATTACTCTGACAAAATCATAATAGCAGATTTAGATTTTCCAACAGTTGTAACTAATGAAGGGTATGAATATTATAGTGAATGCAGCACGTCCAAAGAGTCGACTACCCTGTTACCGCAAACAAGGACAATTTCTCTCCGCGTCGAGTGCAAAATCCCAGAATTAACCACAGGACATAAGTTTGTGTTTAAGTATAAATTAACTTCGCCGAAAGAAAGTACATTCTTATTTAATTTGAACTCAGAATTTTCTTCTATCTTAGATACAGGTCAAATTCCAGATTCATTACGCGAGTCTTTTAATAATCAAGGTGTACTGCTAACTTCATCTGCCACAATTGAAGTAAGGCAACCCAGCAACAATTGGGCAATAGTAGACCCAGAAGGTGTATATCGTGTATATACAATACGCAACGAACAACAAGCATTAAATGTTTATAAAAGTTACGAGACCGAGTACCAGTATGTTTGGGAAGACCTATCTTTTGAGTTCCCGTTTACATCCACCCAAGCAAACACAGTAAATCCGTTCATAAAATCTTACAACCTGGGAGAATATCAAAATAGCCAAATAATATTGCATCATTTTGGCGAAACTTTCAGCATTGGTGATGTAGATGTGTCGTTTGAATCTACGGAGAATGATACTGGATTAAAAATCAAACTTCAAAACAAGTTTATTGGTGGCGAAACAGAAATCGCTCTAAATGGCATGATTTACTTTCCAGATGATGAACAACAGTATGGATGTGTTTATTCATCTAGTAGGCTTGCCCCTGCTGGATCAAGCGAACAAACCATTTTAGTTGGCGATATTTTTGGGCAACTTGGTGGTTTTAGCCAACAATATACCCATTTTGCTTGCGGAGGTGGAGAAGTTCATTCACTAGATTTTTCCCCCGATCTTTATAGAGCACCGAGC
>DZDC01000221.1 GCA_022736595.1 Draconibacterium orientale
GTCGGATTTGTGGTTGTATTGGTTAACTATTGGATCTCTGTGGATCAGATTCGAGAAGAGAGTTATATGACACAATCCAAAGAGATGGAAACCGTTTTTGCGGAAGCTTTGGAATCGAAAAACAGTGTGGGCATCACCAATGCGATTAATATTGCAAAAAACAGTACCGTCATTAATGGATTGGTAAGCGGAGATCGGGAAGGGACACTTGCCAGTCTTAAATCTCTCTCAAAAGAGTATAAAGAGCATACAAAATTCGGCAATATTAAAATTCATGTTCATGATCGTGATGTACGTAGTTTCATTCGGGTTTGGAAACCGGAAAAGTTTGGTGATGATCTGAGTGGATTTCGTAAAACGATAATTGCGGTCAAGGAGACACGTAAGCCTCTGGTTGCCATCGAAGTAGGTGTTGCAGGTTTGGAACTGCGAGGTATTGCTCCGATTGAATCAGGCGGTGAATATTTAGGTTCTGTCGAGTTTATGCAAGGGCTAAACTCTGTTGTCAAAGATTTGCAAAAAAACTTTGGCATAGAGCTTATTATTGCTTTGGACAATAAATACTTAGAAAATGCCAAAGAACTCCAAAACGCTCCTAAAATTGGTAAACACTATACTTTGGCGGTTAAAGAAGATGCTGTTAATAAAGAGTTCTTATCTGAACTCAATAGTGCAGATTTTGATCCGAAGTTGGGTTCATTTAATACTGAAAATTACTATGTAACACCCATAGCGATCAAAGATTTTTCAGGTGAAAATGTAGCTTATTCTTTCAGTGCGAAAAAGCTAGAAACGGTAGAAGCGATTATCAGTCAATCGGAAGATTCTCTAATGCGTCAAGTCATGATTATGGCTGTATTGGACATTTTAATTCTTGTCCTGTTGATTTGGATTGTTCGACGTGCGGTTATCGAGCCGATTGAGAATTTAGATCATATTGCTGAAGAGCTTGGACGAGGGGAAGCTGATTTGAGTAAACGGCTTCACATTAATTCGAATGATGAGATTGGGAAAGCGGCGAAAAGTTTTAATACTTTTATCGATAAAGTTCAAGTTATAGCTCAGACTGCAGAACAGCGAGCCAAAGAAGCATTGTATGCCAATCAGGCTTCAGAAGAGCAGGTTCATAAGAATGAGATGTCCCTCTCTTTAGCACGGCAGATGATTAAAGGTTCGATTTCCAATGCGGGGAGTCTCCGTAGCTCGTTGGAGGGGAGTATTAAAAATCTTCATGACGTGAATGAGCTGAATCATGATACCGGAAAAGTTGTTGATGATGTAAGTCAGCAAACGGATGAGATTATGTCGAGTATGTCAAACATAACCGAAATGATTAACGATTCACGCTCCAATTCAGAACAGCTAAACCACAATGTCAGTGAGATTTCGAATGTTATAACATTGATTAAAGATATCTCTGACCAAACGAATCTTTTGGCATTGAATGCCGCTATTGAAGCGGCGCGTGCTGGGGAACATGGTCGGGGTTTTGCGGTCGTAGCTGATGAGGTACGTAAACTGGCAGAACGTACCCAAAAAGCAACCAGCGAAGTAGAAGCCAATATCAGCGTATTGAAACAAAACTCAATGGGAGTGTTGGAAAACAGTGAGAGGGTCGAGGAACATGCTCAACAATCATCAGAAAAGTTGGATCAATTTAAAAGTGTGATGGAGCAATTGATCCAAAATGTTGAGCAGATTAAAGAGGATAATCAGTCGATTAGCTATGAGATTTTTGCTAATATGGCAAAAATTGACCATATGATTTTCAAGAATAATGCTTATGCGGCAGGATTCGAAGGTAAGGTTACTCAGCAATTCAGTGATCACCATTCGTGTGCACTTGGAAATTGGTATGAACAAGGGGATGGGAAAGCCAATTTTGCTTCTCATCCGGCATATGCCAAGATACTGGAACCGCATAAAAAAGTGCACGAAGAGGTGCGGCGTGCGATGCAATTGCTGAGTGAAGATCCGATTAAAAACGCTAAAGCGATAGACAGTTGTTTCGAAAAAGCAGAAATGGCGAGTGAAGAGTTATTTGCTATTTTGAGTGAGATGGTGGAATCGTAAAGATTCACCTCCTCCTGTTATTCCGG
>DZDC01000222.1 GCA_022736595.1 Draconibacterium orientale
AAATGAAGCCACCAATTATTTTGAAATGCTAATTATTCCATTTTTGGGTAAAAGGGGAGGGGTAGATGCAAGATGAATCTCGCTGAAAAAGGAACATTTTAGATTCTTCATTGTTTCCGAATGCTTTCAGAACTAAAACTACCTTCGACAAAACCGCTAAAAATCAATAAGTCTTGTCAAAGACAAATCTTTTGGAGAGTTCAGTAGGAGAAAGGGGTTGTTTAGCGGTTCCTTTTCTTAGTTAAACCCATTTCAAAATAAAAATTGAATAAATTAGTCCGTTTTAAACTAATTGAAGTAACTTTGTATTCATAACACATCAACTATGGAACCATTAAAAGAATCAGAACTGATATTAAATCCCGATGGAAGCGTTTACCACCTTCACCTTAGACCAGAACAACTTGCCGACGATATTATTGTGGTGGGCGATCCACAGCGAGTAGCAACGATAAGTCAATACTTCGATCATATTGAGCATAAAGTGCACAACCGTGAGTTTATAACCCACACTGGTACCCTCAATGGCAAACGCATCACCGCCATGGCCAGTGGTATTGGCACCGACAATATGGATATCGTAATCAACGAATTGGACGCCTTGGTAAATATCGATTTGGAACGAAGAATACTCAAAACCGAACATAAAGCCCTCAATATCATCCGCCTGGGTACCTCTGGCGCTTTGCAGCCCGACATCCCTGTGGATAGCTTTGTTTTTAGCAGCCACGGTATTGGGATGGATGGATTACTCAACTTTTACGCCGCTGCCGACCAAGTAATTGAAAAAGATCTTACCCATGCCTTCAGATTGGCTTATGGACCCGACAATCAATTGCCAATTCCATATATAGTAAAAGCATCTGAAATATTGGAACAGCGCATTTCTGAAGGAATGTTCAAAGGTATCACCGCCACCGCTCCCGGTTTTTACGGTCCTCAAGGTCGCCAATTGCGACTTGTGCCCAAGCATCCCTATCTCAACGATTTGCTGCAACAGTTTAGATTTGGACCCCACCGCATTACCAATTTTGAGATGGAAACCTCTGCACTTTATGGTTTAGGAAAGCTTTTGGGTCACCAAACTGCAACGGTTTGCGCCATTATTGCCAATAGAGCCAATAAAACCTACAGCAAAGATTACAAAACGACCGTTGTAAAACTTATTGAAGAAATTCTTGATAAAGTTACTCGCTAAATTATGAACCCGTTGATCGATGAAAATAAAATCAATTCGCTAATTCACCTCCTCGAAGATGAAGATGAACAAGTGTACCTTTTAATTTCAGATCAAATAATGGCCATGGGCAGCGAGTTGATTCCCTTTTTATTGGATGCCGACGACAGAAGTATTAACCCATTATTGAGTTCAAGGTTGAGGGAAATGCAAATGAAATTGAGTCTAAACCATGGCAAAGAAGAACTTGCCGTGTGGAAGGAGCGAAATGTTCGTAACCTTTTTCAAGGTTTAAGTATCCTTTCCAAGTTTCAATATCCTCGCCTCGAGCTTCGCAAAATAAGCGACCTCATCAATAAAATACGTCAAGACCTTTGGCTCGAAATTAACGATAACCTCACCGCCCTTGAAAAAGTGCGTATAATGAATCATATTTTCTTTGAAACCTATGGCTTTAAAGGAAACAGCGAAAATTACTTTGCCCTCGAAAACTCCTTTATCAACGATGTACTCATGAGCCGCAAGGGCAACCCACTGTTATTAAGTTCCATTTACAGCATCATTGCTCAGAGTGTAAACATTCCTATCTATGGTGTAAACTTGCCTCGCAATTATATGCTGGTGTACATCGAACGACTTTACAATCAGGATAATGAAGTAAGTGTTCAAGATGTTTTGTTTTACATCAATCCCTTCAACCATGGAGAGATTCATTCGTTGGCCGACATACAAGCTTACTTGCGTCGCATCCAAATGGAACCCAAGCAAGAGTACTTTTTGCCTTGTGACAACGCTGTAACTATTACCCGTTGCATCCACAACATTATCAACTCCTTTGAGCAAAACTCGAAGATGGAGCAAGCGGAGCCTTATAAGCAACTGCTGGAAGTAATAGATGAAAACAAGGC
>DZDC01000007.1:0-34028 GCA_022736595.1 Draconibacterium orientale
TTGAAACTCAACCTAATGGAAAACGTTTTATTTTATTCCCCAAAAAGGACCACATTAATAGAAGGGTTGACTTTTCAGTTATTGAAGACTAATATCTATTTTCAAAAGAATTTTTATAAACCACATCTTTTTAAGATGTGGTTTTTTTATTGTATCAGTAATTTTGATATTTTCGCCTTACAACTTAAAAGCAATTTCGCATGACTATTCCACAACTTTTTGAACGCAGTGTCAACAGATTTCCCAACAATTCTTTAGTTTGGGAAAAGGATGCAACAAAAACCTATCAGCCTCTATCCTACTCTTTAATAAAGAATCGGGTATTAGACTTTGCAAATGGACTCCTTTCTTTAGGAATAACAAAAGATGACCGACTTGCCCTATTGGCTGAAGGAAGAAGTGAATGGCTAATATCAGAATTAGGCATGCTTTATATTGGCGCAATCAACGTGCCTTTAAGTATCAAAATCAATGAACCCTCAGACTTATCATTTAGAATAAAACACAGTGGGTGCAAATTCGTGGTTGTTTCAGAACGACAAATACCTAAAATTCGAGGAATAAAACCTGGACTATCTGAAGTTGAGAAGTACATTATTTTAACGGATACACTTATAAGTCTGGATGACAATGAAATCAGCTACTCACAAGTTTGCGAACTTGGTAGAGCCTTTGCAATTCAAAATCCTAAACTTCTAGAGCAAATTACATCGAGTTTAGAAAATAATCAATTGGCCAACATTAGTTATACCAGCGGAACCACAGCTGACCCCAAAGGAATCATGCTAAGTCATCGTAATTATACTGCCAATGTTGAACAGGCCAAATCTTTACTTAAAGTACATGAATATTATAGTTCTTTGCTGATTCTACCTTGGGATCATAGTTTTGGACATACCGTCGGACTCTACACTTTGATTGACAATGGGGCTAGTTTATCGGTGGTTGAAATGGGAGCAACTCCTATGGAAACTTTAAGGAATATTCCTAAAAACATTAAAGAGATAAAACCTACTTTCTTATTAAGTGTGCCTGCCTTGGCTAAAAATTTCAGGAAAAATATCGAAAAAGGAATAAGCGATAAGGGACCAAAGGTAGAGAAGCTCTTTAATTACGCTCTTAAAATAGCCTATGAATACAATGATTTAGGATACAATAAAGGCACAGGATTTAAGGTATTTAAAAAACCTTTGCTTATGCTTTTTGATAAAATATTATTTAGTAAAGTCCGTGAAGGATTTGGAGGGCGACTCGAATTCTTTATTGGTGGTGGAGCCTTGTTAGATATTGAATTGCAAAAGTTTTTTTATGCCATAGGTATTCCCATGTATCAAGGTTATGGACTAAGCGAAAGCGCCCCCATTATTTCATCCAATGCACCATTAAGGCATAAACTTGGTTCCTCTGGATTTCTAGTAAAAGATCTAGACCTTAAAATTGTAGATTCTGACGACAATGAATTACCTGTTGGCTCAAAAGGTGAAATAGTGGTGAAAGGCGAAAACGTAATGCTTGGATATTGGAAAAATGAAAAATCCTCTCAAGAAGCATTAAGAAACGGCTGGCTTTACACTGGTGATATGGGCTATATGGATGCTGACGGCTTCCTCTATGTGCTTGGTCGCTTCAAAAGCCTATTGATTTCTAATGATGGAGAAAAATATAGCCCCGAAAGCATCGAAGAAGCACTTACCGAACAATCAATATATATTGATCAAGTAATGCTCTATAATAACCAGAACAACTATACTACAGCTCTTTTGTTTCCAAACTATCCTCGCCTTAAAAAGACCGTAGAAGAAAATGGACTTAGCATAAAATCCAATGATGGAGCTCTTTATGCACTTCAAATACTTGAACAAGAAATCAACGAATACCTTGAAGGCGGCAAATATGGAAATCAATTTCCAAGTCGTTGGATTCCTGCTGCTATTGGCGTTCTTCCGGATGGCTTTACTGAAGAAAATAAAATGTTGAACTCAACCATGAAAATGGTAAGAGCTAAGGTATTGGAAAAGTACCAACCAATGATAGATCATCTATATACTCCTGAAGGTAAGAATATGCTTCATCCAAAAAATTTACAGAATGTGATGGAAGCTAGCAAGTAGCGTTAAGGAATCGATTTTTTACGGCTGCCCATTCCTTGCAATTTTAGTTCTCGATCTACACTAAGTTCGGAAATTGAATTTAATTCGCTTCCAATGGGCTCTAAAAGAGAAGCTTCATTGGCTTTAGGGTTTTTGATCTTTGAACTAATGGGATAAGCATTCATTTTCTCCGAAGGATAGGAATTTAGCATTCGAGTTATATCGGTTAATGGCGTTTTGAGATTGAGCCAAGCAGCCTCTTGGTGTGGATAGAGAATAACAGGCGATCGATGATGTGGAATCCTTTGAATGAGATCGTTGGCCGTTGTGGTAATTATACTAAATGAGAACACCTCTGTGCCTGTTTCAGGATTTAACCAAACATCATATATACCAGCAAAAGCAAACGGACGTATTTTATCTTTTAGAAAAACGACAAATGGCCTGTCGAGACCTTCCTTTGTTGTACCTTCAATAAATGCATCTGCAATTACCAAACATCGCTGCGAGCGTATGGATTTACGAAAAGCAGGTTTGGAAATAATGTCTTTAGAACCAGAATAAGTTGGGTCATTTTCCTTATTACGATCTCCTTCAACACGAGCGTTAAAAAGGATCATATTCTTTTTTGACCAATGCGGCGTCATCCCAAATCTAAAAAGCTGAAGCACGCGGGGATCTTCGGCAGTAATGATAGGCGCTAACTGGCCTGGCGTGATATTGTAATTGGGTTCAAATTCAAAATGACTTGGGGCAGTCACGTTAAACCGCTTTTCAATCACCTCTATTTTTTGTACCAAAACATACCTGCCGCACATAATTTTTATTACCTAAAAGGTTAAACTTAAACCCAGAGAAGGCATAAATGGGAGCTGGTCGATGCGCTTGTTTTGAATGCGATCGATATAAAAGATATTACTTCTATTGTATAAATTGGTGATACTGAGGGTTGCCTCCAAAGTGGATTTATCGGAAAGCAAAAACTTACGCTTCACACTAACATCAAGTCGATGATACGAAGGCAGTCTTTTACTATTGATATCACCGTACAAAATACCAATTTGTCCGTTGGCGGTGGTGTAATCAGAATTAATCCCATCGCTAAAATCAAGCATTTCGTAGTTTCCAGCAGTAGGAGTAAATGGGAAACCACTACCAAAATTCCACCTCAAACTGGCATTCCAAAGTTGCAATTTACCCATCGCATAATCCACTACAAGATTAACGTTGTGTCGTCGATCGAAATGCGGAATATAAGTTACAATTCCATCAAAACGATGATTATAGCTCAGAGAATATACAGCCCAAACGTACAAATTTTTGAAAGTATATTTTCCTGAAAAGTCAAATCCATAGGCATTTCCAGATTCAATAATGAAATCCTTTTTCAAATAGTCGGGTTTGTCGGCATACTCAGGAGTATCTTCAAAAACCTTATTCTTATTCATATTGGTGAGCTGGTTATACCATTTGTAATAAGCTTCAAAATTTAAAGTAATGTGCTTGAACAAATCATATTCAAGACCTCCAATGAGATGGGTAGATTTTTGAAGTTTATGTTTAAGCTCTTCTCCATTAAATTCTGATTGCAAATTTTCAGGGCCACTAATAAACCCATAAAATAAATCCACTACATCCCGATCGGAAGAGCTACTAATCAGGTTTTGAGAATACAATCCTGTGGCAACCTTAATTCTAAGTTCGGAAGTTAAGTTGTATTTAACCGATAACCGTGGCTCCAATGAAAAATTGGCCAAAGAAGCATAATAATGTAAATGAATGCCAGGTACAATAATTAAGCGAGCCATGCCAAACTCATTGGATTCATTTTTCTTTTCACCAAACATTAGCTTAGTACTCACATAACCAGCTAATTCTGTGGTATTTTCAATCTGAGAAATGGTTCTATTTAGTGAATTAGTGTAAGAGAAATCAGTTTTAAATCCTTTAATATCCACACCATAATCAAGTTGATTTCTGCCCATAAAATAGGTGAAATCGAGACCCATATCAAAACCTCCCACTTCGCTAAAGCGTGGCAAAGAAGTACCATCGTCAAATTTGATTTTATAATTTGTATAAGAAATATTACTTGAAAGCATCATGGGTGATTGACTTGGAATGAGCGTAAATTTCATTCCTCCTCCATAAGATTTCCAATTGTAATTACTAATAGTTTGGTATTGAACATCATCATTAAAGTTAAAACCAAAAAAATCGGCTCTACTTCCATTGTTTCCATTTAAGGATATTTTTCCATATAAATCGGTAAATGTAAAAGGAAGTCCATTTCCCTCATTCACATATTTATAAAGAGTAGGAGCAACTTTATCGATGTATGATTTTTTGACTGAAAGCATATAAGTTACACTTCCCGAATTGGGAGTTTTGGCTTTAACGATGGGTCCTTCGAGCAAAAGTTTAGCTCCAAAGGTGTTAATATCAACCCGACCCGAGCTTCGAAGTGGGTTTCCGTAACGAGTGGAAATATTCATAACCGATGAAATTCTTCCACCGTACTCAGCTCCAAATCCACCAGTATAAACATCTACGTTGGATATCATATCCACATCGAAAACGCTAAAGAATCCTATGGAATGAAAGGGATTATAAATAGTCATACCGTCGAGCAAAACCATATTCTGAACTGGAGTTCCTCCTCGAATGTAAAGTTGTCCACCTTGATCGCCTGTAAAAACGACTCCAGGAATTACTTGCATATATTGAGCTAAATCGGCCTGCCCACCAATGGTAGGGATTCGATTCATGGTTTTAGTAGAAACTTTTACAACTGAAATGTTGGGATCAGAAATGGCATTTTGGCGCTCAGCGTTGATGGTCGCTCCCTCAAGTTGGATGGAAGCTTGACTTAGCATTATTTTCCTAAATACAATTTCATTTTCTTTAATTTGAACGGATTGGCTCGTCGAATCATAACCCACAAAGGTTACTACTAATTTATAGGTTCCAGCTTTAAGTTTTGTGATGGCAAAAAAGCCATTTTCATCGGTAATGGCTCCAAGCGAAGTTCCATGAATATGAACGTTAGCAAAAAGAACAGGTTGACCGGTTTTACTATCGACAACAGTACCTCTGATGACAGTATTTTGAGCCCAAATCACCGAAGGTATTGAGATGAACAAGATTAAAATAAACCTTAAGACTGAAGAATGTAAGAGCATTGAGTAAAAATTAGAAGATATCGTAAAAAAACCAGAGGCTGCGTTTCAAGCAATCACAACCTCTCCTTGTTTATGGAAT
Source organism: Draconibacterium orientale (assembly GCA_022736595.1). Lineage (GTDB taxonomy): Bacteria > Bacteroidota > Bacteroidia > Bacteroidales > UBA1556 > UBA6267. The sequence continues at coordinate 5,352 of DZDC01000007.1, forward strand.
AAAATAAAGATAAATAAGCATTTAGGATCCCATTCTCAATTTTGCTTGAGCGAGTTGTTTCTTTCGAGCCTTGCGAAGCATATACTTATTGGTGAATTCTTCGCCTGGCTTAATTAAAATGGCAACTATTAATTTGAGACTTAATCCAACGAAATAGTTATCGCCAAAGTAATCATCGATCATGGGTTCAATAGCCACTTCAGAAATAATAAAAAGTCCAATGGCCATAATCATAACCAGAGTTGCGGCACGTCTCCCAATGCGAGCTTCGGTCAACTCATCGATCGTTTGATTCAGTTGATTGTTAAGTTCGGCGAGTTGTACGTTAGAAAGCTCCAGAGCTTCATTGGTTTTATTAAGCTTTCCTTGAAGTCGATCACTGATTTTGGTAATGATTTTAACCTGATCAATCAGCTCTTCATAATGCTCAACAAGTTTTTTAAACTCGAGCTGCAATTCCATTTTAGAATACTCGTTCCGTTTTAGAAACTGCTTGCTCTGTTCAAGATTTTCAAGTTCCCGATGATATATGCTCTGGTTTGACATTCTTAGAATTAATCTTCTATAGGTTTAATTTCGAATGGAAGACCACTCACATCTTGATAATCCTCCCCCGTTTCCATCATTTCTTCGTCATCTTCTTCGTAGTACCATTCAACATTAACATCACAACCGTCGTTCAAGAACGATTTGAGTCGCTTTAAAACTTCCAAAATGTATTTAGAGGAACTCGTATTAAAGTACTCGAGTTTCACTTTAGCCACAACTTTGGCTGGTTTTTCAGCAGAATAAGTATCCAACCACAATAAAATAGGGTTAAAAAATTCGAAGGTGTTTTCAGGAATTGAACGTCCGGAAATTTTTAGGATACCAGTCTGTCCATTGAAATCAATTTCAGGGGTTTGCTTTGACCCGTCAATTCTTAAGTTATTCATAGTATTAAAGTATTATTTAATTCAAACCATTTATTAAAACTAGTCCTCTTTACGTTTTGAAACCTTAACTGTGAGGTCAAAAAACGACAGTTTATCATTTACTTGGGTAAAACTAAAGTCAAGTTTCTGGCCCGATTTGCGAGCCATATCAATCATTCCCAAGTCGGCACCTCCTTTTTGAGAGATCCGGTTATTGTCTAATATTTCTCGATAATATTGACGTAATTCATCTTTAGTCAATGAATTTACCCGTTCTATACGATCGCGCAAGGGCGGGATTTCCTTGTTTTTGATATAATTACCAGTTAGGATGTAGTAATAGTCGTCGTCGTAAAAGAGTTCAAGCATGGCTTTTCTAGAGTTCAGTTCACTTTCATCTTCTGCTTCTGCATGATGATAAAGGTTTTGCATACACTCCACTAAAACATTAAAAATCTTTTTTCGAACATTACCTTTTTCAGAAACGGCATCAAGACGAGTTTCCATTATCTGCAAAACCATGGTAATAATATCGGAGGTGATTTCGCCTTTAAAGGACAACATGATATGATTGTCCATCATCATGCGAAATTTTTCATAGTTATTCATATCAAATATTTTATGAATTTACAATGGCACTAATTTACATCATTTTTATATTCAACAAAGAAAAATCTACAATCTTATTCCTATCACCAGAACATCATCAATTTGCTCAATGCTCCCTCTCCATTTTATTAATTGATTATCAAGAATTTGATTTGATTCTTCACCCATTTTTTGGGGTAATTGAAGCAACAATTCTTTGAAGCGTTTCGACATTAATTTCTTTCCATCAGCTCCTCCAAATTGGTCAATATAGCCATCTGTTGAAATATATAAGCAATCGCCTTCTTCCAGTTGCAATTCTTTGGTGGTAAATGGAATGTTCATTCGCTCTGAAACTCCAATGGGCATCCGATCGGCTTTAACTTCAATAAGGCGATTTTGGAAAACTGAATATCCAAATTCAAAATCGATTTTGGATTCATCTACTTCATGAGATTTTACTATATACAAGGAATTATAAGCCCCGGCAAACTTTACGTTTCTGGTTTTAGGGTCGATACTTAGAAGTGCAATATCCAGTCCATCCTTACTTTGCGTATCGCCACTTTGCTTTAGATCGGTAATGATATCGGTACGCATGTGGTTCAATATTTCAGCAGGATCTGTAATTTGCTTTTCTTTAACTACTTTATTAAGAGAACTTATACTTATCATGCTCATGAAAGCCCCTGGTACTCCATGCCCTGTACAATCTGCAGCCGCCACGATGAGACGTTGCTTATAAAATGTATTCCAATGAAAATCACCACTTACAATATCTTTAGGGCGATAGAACACATGGAATGCACTTAAAACTTTTGCCATGGTATCGTGGGGTGGCAATACCGCTCTTTGAATGCGTTGAGCATAGTTGATACTATCGGTAATGTCTTTATTCTTTTGAGCGAGAAGTTCGTTCTTATGACTTATTTCAATGGTACGCTCCTTAACCTTTTGTTCTAATTCAGCTTTTTCCTGTTTAAGTTGACGCTCGCGAACTTTCACAAAAATGACGATGGATATAATTAAAACCAAAGCTGCCAATGTATAAAACCATAGCGTTTGCCAAAAAGGAGGTCTTATAGTAAACTTAAGTTGCTGTGGCACTTTGTTCCATATTCCATTATTGTTTTGAGCCATCACTTCAAAAACGTAATCGCCAGGGGGAAGGGCTGGAAAATTGGCATAAGTCTGATTGGTCGAAGGTTGCCATTCGTTTTGAGCTCCCAACAATCGTACTTTATAAGCTACTTTTGAAGCATCAGAAATACAAATGGATTTAAAATCAATCAGAATTGAATTTTGAGTATAGCTAAAAACCAATTGATCTGTCATTTCAACATCTTGAAGGTTAACTCTCAATCTTGTAATTAGTGTAATTGGCTCTAACTTATTAATTGTCAATAATTTCGTATTAATTTCAGTGACTCCTGCAGAAGTTCCACACCAGATCAAACCTTTGGAGTCGATATAAACAGCCGAGGGTTTTACTTCTACTCCAATAAATCCAGTATTTGCATCAAAAAACTGTAAATCATTGGTTTTCAAATTATATACATTCAATCCATTATTGGTTCCGATGATTAAGTTGCCTATTTTATCCAAGGCCAATCCCGAAATAAGGTTGGACCTTAGGCCATTTTCTAAGGTAAAGTGAGATTTTATGGTCTTATTTTTTACCAAATATAAACCCATTCCTTCAGTTCCAACCCATAGGGAAGCCTCATTTCCAAAAATAGCGGTAGGTGTAATATTTACTCCAAATGAATAAGGTTTAACATCCGAACCTTTTATCTTGGTTAATCCTTTTTCACGGTGTCCTACCCACAGAACGCCTTCACTATCATAATATAAAGCCGAAATGTCATTATTAACTAAACCTGAACTTTGGGTTAATCGTTCTAATCGACCAGATTCGGGTTCATAATACAGCAAGCCATCATAAGTACCTACCCAAACATGGTCTTTACCATCAATTTCCATGGCAGTTACATTGGCACTATTGGTTGACATCATAATCATATTAGTTAGATCCAATGCCAATTTCATCCTTTTTGCTTTAACACTATAATATGAAACTCCACCACCCCAAGTACCAATCCACATATTGCCCAATTTATCCTTCTTAATAAATCGTATATCATTGGATTGCAAGTCAATGTCGTCCTTAACAATAGTTTTTAAAGAACTTACCTTTTCATTTTCCACTTTAGCAATATAGACACCCACATTGCTACCAAACCAATATTCATTATCAACAGATGCAATGGATTGTATTTGTACTGGCTTATTATTGGACATTTGATAATAGTTGCGGAAAGCAAATCCTTTAAAAATCAGTAAGCCTTTGGAATAAGTTCCAATAAGCACATTACCTTCACGATCCGAAGTAATGCAATTGATCTTATCGTCAATCAATCCATTGGCTTCATTAAAGGTAGTAATCTTACCCTCGTGAAACAAGGAAATGCCGCCACCGTGGGTACCCACCCATGTACGATGGTATTGGTCGGTGAAAATTTCGCTAACCCAATTGGAAGCTAATCCATCACGTTGATCATATATTTTTGGAACTGCGTTAATATTGGAATAATAGTAAAGTCCACCATTATAAGTTCCAACCCAAAAACCACCTTTATTATCTTCATGAACTTTTATAATACTAAAATATTGGGGCCAGTTGAAAAACATCTCATTAACAAACTCATACTTATTTGTTTTAGAATTCAAATATTTAACGCCGTACCTCGTAACAAAAAGCATCCCGAGTGAAGGTGAATTGCTCATGGAGAATACATTATTGGAAAGGCCATTCGATTCATTAAGAATGGTATCCACATGAATGATTTTGGCATTAGGATCATCAATGCAATAAACACCACTTTCAAGAGTAGCAATGTAAAGGCGCCCATTTTTGTCTACCTTTATATCTGTAATATCCCCTTTAACTTTCTTGAGTACTATTTGTTGAAACTTTTTATTTCTATAAACCGACAAGCCTCCAGAAAAATGGCCCACCCAAATTGCCTCATTGGAGTCGGTATAAACGACACTCACCCCTAAGGGAGCAATCCCATCTTCCACATTGAAATTTGTAAAACGTTCTCCATCAAATTTACTTAGACCGCTTTGGGTTCCTATCCATATAAACCCGTCTGAAGTTTGAATTATCGACTTGACTTTGGTATGACCAAGACCTTGTTTTACATTATAGTTTTCAAAAAAATACTGCTGAGCTTGGACTTTCAATCCACACGCAACCAACAATATTAAAAAATTCAAAACAAAAATCGAATTAAAGACTATATGCTTTTTCATGGGAAAGAAATTCGTTTGGTTGAGCTTAGTAGTGCTAAAACAAAAAGGAGAAGGGGTTGTCCTTCTCCTTTTCTATTTAAAAACCGATTATTTGCGTATAAAAAAGAACGTTCCATTTTCATCAGCCAGCCCATCGATTTTTCCAAACTGGGGAGCTTGCTGGTTGTTCTTGACTACTGCTGATTTTACAGATTTAACAATGGACTCGATAGGGATACAGGAATTGGGATTATGAATAAGTGAATTAGCAAAGGTTTTGGTAAATTGAGAGTTATCGGAGGCTAATTCGTAGCCAGCAGAACTAAATACCTGGCTCGACTTAAACTTTGTAGCTTTCCAATCGGCACAGTCTCTTTCAATAATATCTGATCTCATTGCTTGATAAAAAGAAGGCCCAGATTCACAAGCATCGGTAATTACCAACGTATGAGTGATGACAGAGCTGTAGCTATTCATAGAGGCTTTAAGGGCAGTGATATTAAAATAAGTAAATTCGTCATCAGTTTTGCCGTCAACAGGAATCCAATATCCAGTGCTATTTATAAATTTCCCATGACCCGCGTACCATACAATGATGGAGCTAACCCTATTCTTAATTACTAGATCGCGCAATTCGATGGAAAAGAATTTCTCCATTTGATTTTTGGTCATATTCCTCTTATGAATCACATTATTGATGTTGTAGTTAGATAGTGCCGATTTCATCATGGTGATATCTTTTGTGGGGCCACTAAGCGAAGCAAATGTGCTATACTCTGAATTTTCTATAAATACAACCCATGTTTTTCCCATTGGATTTTCGGTAGCAATAGCCGCTCCCTCTCGATTAAGAAGAAATTCCTTAATGGATTTATTTCCATAAATATCTATAACCTCAACGGTAATTTTAGTCTTATTTGCAATGCTAACCGTAGCCGCAAAAGCAGGATTCAAAGTGGAAGGAATATAGCTTGCATTTACACTATCGATCTGAACACTAGCAATCTTACTTTCATCGGTAATTGCACCTTCGATAAACAAACTGTTGGTATTGGCTTCGAGGTAAATTTGTCCATCGTCAGAAGGAACGGGCGATATCAAAGCAATTATTGGGGCATTAATTTCGGTACGTTCGATGGGATAAACATCGGCACGAACGTTATCATAAACATCCTTGGCGACAATCTTAATTTCAGTAGCTTCAGCCACATTAATATTGGCTACAAATTCGTTAATTCGAGAGGTACTATCAAACTTTACATCCACACCATTAATCGAAAACGATTTTATTGGGCTTTGATCATCTACTCTTCCAACAATTTCTTGAACTTCCTTACCTTTGATAATTTGCATTTTCTTGGAAGCATTAATTACTGGTGCATCAATAACTATAACAGGTTTTGCATTCTCTCTTTTAAGCTCAAATAGTCTAACTTCTGCATCAGCAATCATTTTTACTGCAGCAGCATCGGTTAGACCTAAGGTTTTCAATTTTTCATAGTCTGCTATTGCTTTATCAAAATTCTGAATTTCCTCGTACGAAGCAGCTCTATTAAAATAAGCAGGATAATATTGTGGATCGAGGCTCATGACACTCGTAAAGTCATTAATAGCACTGGTATGTTGTTTGAAGTCGTAATAAATACCCCCGCGTTTGAAAAATACATCTTTCAAAAAAGGATCGTTGGGATATAATACTATTATCTGGGATAAATCGTTGATGGCATTAATATAATCCATTTTCTTGTGATAAGCTAAGGCTCTAATCCAATAAGCTTGCATACTGCGTTGATCGATACCCATGGCTGAATTGGCACTCATTATCGTTTGGTCGAATAGATTTTGATAAAAATAAGTATTAGCTAATCCTAAATATCCTTCAATGTTTTTTGGATCCATACCAATGGCCAATTGATAATAATTTTGAGCATCAACATACTTTTGGCTTGCATAAAGAACCGTGGCTTTGTCAAAATAGGCTTGATAGTTCTTTTTAACTTCAAGTGCTTTGTTTGCAGTTTCGAGTGCTTCATCAAATCTACTCATTGCGTGCAACGACATCACTTTGTAATGAAATGCTGGCAAACTTTTCTTATCTAAAAGTAAAGTTTTATCAGCATATTTAACTGAACTTTCATATTGATTCAAAGTGTATGAAATCTCAGTCAATTTTAAAGTGTACTCCTCAGATTTTGGGTCAAGGATGGATGCACGTTCGTAGTCTAAAAGTGCTTTATTTAACTCAGTAATATTTACATAAGCTTTAGCACGCGCTACAAAAGCATCCGCATTATTAGGTTCAAGTTCTAAGGCTTTAGTAAAATTCTCAATTGCATCTTGGTAGCTTTTACTTTCAGCAAAGGTTTCACCAGTTTTTAAAAACTTCTTTGCATTTTGACCATACAAAATAGTGGTAGTCAATAGTAAAATAATTAGGAAGGGTATTTGTGATTTCATAAGAAAATTATTATTATAATTGATATATACACTTAAGGTTGCAAATATAGGTCAAACGAAAAGCAAATAGCATTCAAAAATGTAAATAATTATCATTAAAGGCAAAAACGGGCAAAATACCTATGCCCCTGATTCTGTACTAATCAGCAATAATAGTCCCCATTGGTTTACCTTGAACCACTTTTAAGAGCTCATCTTTACGGTTCATATTAAAAACATAGATTGGCAAATGATTTTCTTGACAAAGAGTGAAGGAAGTTAAATCCATGATTGCCAATCGTTTTTCGTAGGCTTCAGTAAAACTGAGCTTTTGATATTTTACTGCATCCTGGAATTTTTCAGGATCCTTATCATAAACACCATCCACTCGAGTTCCTTTAAGGATGACGTCTGCTTTAATTTCTATTGCACGCAGTGCACTTGCGGTGTCCGTTGTAAAATATGGGTTACCTGTTCCTCCACTGATTATTACAATTTTCCCATCTTCCATATATGAAATAGCCCTTTTACTGCTCATGCGTTCAGCAATGGGGTCAATTTCCAATCCCCCTAAAAGTTTAGTTGCAATTCCTAATTTCTCAATGGCACCTTGAATAGCCATAGAGTTAATTACGGTGGCCAACATTCCCATATAATCGCCTTGAACTCGATCAAGACCTTGGCTTGCTCCTTTTAATCCTCTGAAAATATTACCACCACCAATAACAATAGCAATTTGAATTCCAGATTGATACGCTTTTTCAATTTCCAAGGCATAGTCATTCAATCGTTGTGGATCAATACCATATTGTTGGTCACCCATTAATGCTTCGCCGCTGAGTTTTAGAAGGATTCTATTAAATTTCATTATTTTGATTATTTGAATATTATAAAAGAAAATTGTCTATCGAGGTGATTGATTTACCAATCCTAAGCATCATAAATACTTCTGTACAAAGATACAAAAGCTCTTTAACTGCGATGAAGTTTTTAAAACAAAAAAAAACCATCCGTAAACGGATGGTTTCGCTTGTATTTTGTGTAAATTCTTACAAGGCTACGCGGTAAAACTCGGTAACGGTAAGATTTTTATCGGCAGATTTAAGATACTGATCAACAGTCATTTTATTATCGCGAACAAAGTCTTGAGCAAGAAGTGTATTTTCTTTATAGAATTTATTCAATTTACCTAAAGCAATCTTTTCAAGCATAGCTTCAGGTTTACCTTCTTGACGAGCTTGATCCTTACCAATTTCGATTTCTTTCTGAATGGTAGCATCATCTACACCACTTTTATCAAGGGCGATGGGAGCCATTGCTGCAATTTGCATATTTACTTCTTTTCCAATAGTTTGGATATCAGCAACGTTGGGCATATTTAGGCCCATGATGGTAGCTAAGCGATTTCCTGGATGGATGTAGGAAAATACGATGGGTGCAGTTATGGTTTTAAAGTCCACAATATCGATTTTCTCACCAATTTTTGCCAATTGGTCCAAAATCATATCTTGAATAGAGATACCATTGATAGTAGTAGCTTTAAGTACTTCTACACTTTGAATTTTCAATTCGGCAGCTTTCTCGCAAATATCGGTAACGAATTTTACGAAAGCATCGTTTTTGGCAACGAAATCGGTTTCACAGCTAATACGAACAATTGCTCCATACTGTTTGTCATCAGCTAATTTAGCAATGATAACACCTTCAGCAGCATCACGATCAGCGCGTTTATCGGCCACTTTTTGACCCTTTTTACGAAGTATTTCAATTGCTTTCTCAGAATCGCCATCGGCTTCAGTAAGAGCAACTTTACAATCCATCATTCCGGCTCCGGTAATTTTACGAAGCTCATTAACTTGAGTGGCAGTGATATTAGCCATTTTATAATGTTTTATAGATTAATAAATACTAGTTTTCAGTATCGTTTTTGGCTTGACTTTCGGCTTTGGGTTGATCATCAACCTTTTTATCCTTATCAAATTTGCGTTCAGCAGCACCTTCTTCAATAGCAGCACAAATGGTATCAACGATTAAGAAGATTGATTTGGAAGCATCATCATTAGCAGGGATTACGAAATCTACAAGATTTGGATTAGAGTTGGTATCCACCATAGCAAAAACTGGGATATCTAATTTTTTAGCTTCAGCCACAGCGATATGTTCTTTAACGATATCAACGATAAACAATGCAGAAGGAAGACGTGATAGGTCAGAAATACTTCCTAAGTTTTTGTCAAGTTTAGCACGTTCGCGGCTAAGTTGTAGGCGCTCGCGTTTTGAAAGGCTGGTAAAAGCAGTGTCTTTCATCAACTTGTCGATGTTATCCATTTTCTTTACAGCTTTACGAATGGTAGCAAAGTTAGTAAGCATACCACCGGGCCAACGCTCAGTAACGTAAGGCATTCCTGATTGTTTTACGCGATCGGCTACGATATCTTTAGCTTGCTTTTTAGTAGCAACGAAAAGAATTTTACGACCAGACTTTGCAATTTGCTTAGCAGCGGCAGCAGCTTGTTCGAGTAGAACTTCAGTTTTATGAAGGTCAATGATGTGAATACCATTTTTCTCCATAAAAATATAGGGAGCCATGTTGGGATTCCATTTGCGTTTTAGGTGACCGAAATGTACGCCAGCATCAAGCAGCGTATCAAAATTTACTTTAGACATAGTTTTAAATTTAAATTTGTTTACATTCTGTTTAAAAAACAACCTCTGGGTAGCCACTTATAAAACGGGTAGCCCCTTATAAAGAAGGTGAGTCCCAGAAGTTTAGATACTAAACAATAATATCGATTAACGTTTGGAGAATTGGAAACGTTTGCGTGCCTTTGGTTGACCGGGCTTTTTACGTTCTACCATACGAGGATCGCGACGAAGGAGACCTTCTTTTTTGAGGGCAGGACGATAGTTTTCGTCAATCTCAACTAAAGCGCGAGAGATGGCTAAGCGTAAAGCTTCAGCTTGACCGTTAATACCGCCACCATCAAGGTTAACCTTAACATCGTATTTACCAATGTTATCGGTGATCAAGAAGGCTTGAGTAGCAACGTACTGAAGAATTCCAGTGGTAAAATACTCTTTGTAATCGCGGTTGTTAACGGTGATTTTGCCGTTACCGGGTGTCATATAAATACGAGCTACAGCTGTCTTTCTACGACCGAGTTCATTGATTACTTCCATGTTTATTTAAGATCTTTTAGGTTCAACAATTGTGGCTTTTGGGCTTCATGAGGATGGGTGTTACCTGCATAAACATGCAAATTACGATAGAGATCATCTCCTAATTTGTTTTTAGGAAGCATACCTCTTACTGCCATCTCAATGATGCTGATGGGTTTGGTGGTTAAAAGTTGTGCAGGTGTTGCAAAACGTTGACCACCAGGATAACCGGTGTGACGAACATAGACTTTATCAGTCATTTTTTTGCCCCTTAATACTACTTTTTCTGCATTGATAACAATCACATTGTCACCACAGTCCACATGAGGAGTGTAGTCAACTTTGTGTTTACCACGAAGCAGGAATGCTACTTTTGAGGCCATACGACCAAGAGTAGCACCTTCAGCATCGATAAGAACCCAGTTTTTATGAACGGTTTCCTTATTTGCTGATATTGTTTTATAACTCAAAGTGTTCATTTGCTTTGCTTTAGATAAAAATTATTAAAATAAATAAATTTAACTTCCTTGGGCTGTGTCATTTGGGCAAAATTCACCGGCTTATGGTGCACCATCACCATTTCTTTTCTAATTCCGGTTAAAACACTGCTTTTTGAAGTAATTCCCTGATTTAAAGCAAGATGTTTCACTTCCTTAAAATCGGGCTGCAAAATTAGAACTTATTTTTATATCTACCAAATGTTTACATAAATATTTTAGCTCCAAAATGGCCTTTTCGTTAAGATATATTATAATGTCTATTTTTCGGGCCGATTTAATACTACTTTTGCCGCTCAAAAATTTGTAAATGGAGGAATTAAGAAATATTGCAATTATTGCCCACGTTGACCACGGCAAGACTACTTTGGTTGACCGATTGTTACACCAAGTAAAGATGTTTCGTGAGAACGAAAATGTAGGTGAACTCATATTAGATAACAACGACCTAGAGCGAGAAAGGGGGATTACCATTCTTGCTAAAAACGTATCGTTACGATATAAAGATGTAAAAATAAACGTAATTGATACTCCCGGTCACTCGGATTTTGGTGGTGAGGTAGAGCGCGTGCTCAACATGGCAGATGGGGTTCTGTTGATTGTAGATGCTTTTGAAGGCCCCATGCCTCAAACGCGTTTCGTTTTGCAAAAAGCAATTCAATTGAATTTAAAACCCATCATAGTTATTAATAAGGTGGACAAGCCCAATTGCACCCCTGAGGAAACCCAAGATGCAGTATTTGACCTTATGTTCAGTCTTGATGCTTCTGAAGATCAACTTAACTTTCCCACTGTTTATGGTTCTGCGAAAGCAGGATGGATGGGCCCTGACTGGGACAAGCCCACAGAAGATGTGAGCTATCTATTGGATGTAATTATTGAGCATATTCCAGCTCCAAAGCGTCAAGCGGGAATCCTGCAATTGCAAATTACCAGCCTCGACTTTTCAAGTTATACTGGCAGAATTGCCATTGGAAAGATTACCCGAGGAAGTTTGAAAGCAGGGCAAAACATCAGTGTTGTGAATAAAGATGGTCAAATCTTAAAAAGCAATATTAAGGAAGCTTATACTTTTGAAGGTTTAGGAAAGCAAAAAACTAAAGCCGAAATTTTTTCAGGTGAAATCTGTGCTATTCTCGGACTGGAACAGTTTGATATTGGAGACACCATTTCAGATTTTGAAAACCCTGAGGCATTACCTCCTATTACGGTTGATGAGCCCACCATGAGTATGCTTTTTACCATTAATAATTCTCCTTTTTACGGCCAAGATGGAAAATTTGTAACCTCCCGTCAAATAAGAGAACGTCTTTATAGTGAAACTGAAAGAAATTTAGCACTTAGGGTTCAAGATACTAACTCTGCCGACTCATTTATTGTCTATGGCAGGGGAATTCTTCACTTATCCATTCTTGTAGAAACCATGCGTAGAGAAGGTTTTGAATTGCAGCTTGGTCAACCACAAGTAATTGTGAAAGAAATAGATGGGATAAAACAAGAACCCATTGAAGCCATGACCGTACAAGTTCCTGAGATTTTTGCGGGTAAAGTCATTGAGTTAGTAACCATGCGTAAGGGAGAAATTGCTAATATTGAAGTTAAAGGAGATCGCTCTCATTTAGAGTTTTTCATTCCCTCCCGAGGCATTATTGGTCTAAGAAACCAAATGCTGACTGCCACTGAAGGAGAAGCCGTCATGGCGCACCGTTTAGATCGTTACGAACCATGGAAAGGCGAATTGGGAATTAGACGCAATGGGGCTTTGATTGCCCTTGAAACAGGCACTAGCATTCCTTTCTCCATTGATAAACTGCAAGATAGAGGAAGTTTCTTCATTCACCCTGGAGAAATGGTGTATGAAGGTATGGTTATAGGAGAGCACATCCGTCAGGTTGATCTAGTAATTAACGTTGTAAAAACCAAGAAGTTAACCAATATGCGTGCTTCAGGAAGCGACGACAAGGTTAGAATTGTTCCTGCCATTAAGTTTTCGTTGGAAGAAGCGATGGAATATATTCGTAACGACGAATTTCTTGAAGTTACTCCAAAGACCTTACGTTTGCGAAAGATAATGCTCAACGAAACCGATCGAAAAAGATTTAAAAACATCATCATCGAATAAAGATGAAAAGGCTGATTTAATAAATCAGCCTTTTCTTTTTCCAATTCTACTTATATCAATCGAGCATATTAATTCGCTTCTTTAAAGCATCAATCATCATCCGCTCCGAAGCTACAACACCTTGAAAGGAGGAAGCAATTTTTTCAACAGCGTGCAAGGTTACACTTTTCATTTCAGGAGTAAAGTGACTGTGATTTAAATCAAAGTAGGCAATAAAGCTATCAAAGGCTTCTTGTTTGCTTGCCTTTCGATCCATCAAAGCCTCAAATTCAAATTCGGTGTGAAATACATTTACATGTTCTTGATTAAAAAGCTGTTCGTCACTAAGTTCCTTAATTACCATTCGATACATGGCTTGGAGTTCTTCATCTTGTACCTCACCATCGGCCATTGCCACAGCATATAACAACCTACCTAGATTTACATAGAATTCACGATTTTCCATAATATTAATTTTTAAGATTCATTTATTCTAAATTTTTAACCCTTTTGTCCTACCTTGAACCGATTCAAAAGTAGTATAAAAGTAAAGAATTGCAATAGAAGTTAAAAAATAAATCAATATTTTACAAATAATCATCCTCCAAACTTTTGAATAAGTGATAGATAACTACCTTATTAAAATTTCAATCTAAAACCTACTATAAATTTATACTTTTGCCACTCTAAAATATTGAAAGATTATGAATCCGAAATCTATAGTATTATTTTTTTTCTTGACTATCTTGCTGGTGATAAGTGGGTGTTCAAGCTATACGGTAACGCCCATCACCTCGAATCAAGAGGTTGAAAACACCCAGGGATTATATTATGCCTTGCCACGAAATGTGGTTACCATTGACATACGGGTTACTAAAACCAATTGGATTTCAGGCCCATTCTCAATATATGCTGCTAAATACCTTGGAATTAACGATGCTATTCTTAGCAGTTATACCACCTATGAGCTTTCAGACATTATAATCAATACCTATGCAGAGCCTGATCCTCAGCAATATTACTTTGTGGATATAAGCAAACTTGGAACACGGGGCAAGCAGAACATCATGTTAGGGTTGAGCGAATCAGGTTTAATTCAGGATTTAAACGACAATAGCGATCAAACCGTTTTAAAGGAAAAAATGGAAATGCTCAATCGAAATACCATTGACTACTCGCAAACCTTCAAATATTTTGCAGGTGTAAATTTGATTGAAAAAATCGACACCGTGGTTGAAAAAGTAACTACAGATACTTCTACAGAACTTAGAACTTCGTTCAAAAGAAGTTTAGTGGAAAAGTCGATGGAACAAAGAGCAAAAGAAGCGGCTGAATATTTAGATAAGATTAAAACTCAAAGATTGGACATTTTAACTGGAGCTCAAGAAGTTGCCTACTCTGGAGATGCGGTAAGATATATGAGCGAGCAGCTTACTTCGATGGAACAAGAATACCTGCGAATGTTTACAGGAATAGTACAAACCGAGACCTTGCAATATCGCTATTACTACCTTCCCGAATCGGAAGTGTTCTCAGCCAGCGTTCCCTTATTTTATTTTTCTAAAACCGCAGGTATTGTGCAAGATAAACAGCCTCAAACTGAGATGGTGTACATTTTTATTGAACGTGCAGGTAACACTACGGGTCTAGAAAAGTTTTCTGAGAAAAAAGGATTTCAAGAAAATAAAAGCAATGGTTTTTACTACCGTATTCCTGAATATGCCAAGTTTACCATAAAGGAAGGTCCAAAACTTAAAGCTGAGGCTAGTTTCCTTATTTCACAATTTGGCGTGGTGGTAAATCTCCCTGCTAAAAACCATAAAATTCAGTTTTATCCAAATACTGGAGCCATTCGCAAAATTGAAACTAAGTAATTGGTATTCTAATCTTTTATACCCCGAAGTAACCATTGCGAAGCTATGGTTACAAAAGCCACCACTGTAACCGAGCTAATTGGCATTAAAACTGCGGCTATTACTGGCGACAAAGTACCACTTACCGCAAAACTCAATCCAACCACATTGTACAAAAACGAGATACCGTAACT
Organism: Draconibacterium orientale; assembly: GCA_022736595.1. GTDB lineage: Bacteria > Bacteroidota > Bacteroidia > Bacteroidales > UBA1556 > UBA6267. Next base: position 20,391 of record DZDC01000007.1, read on the forward strand.
TAAGTACAAAATTCTAATCGATTTCTTTGATTTGCTAATGAATTTGGACAAATAATGAATCTGAGACGACTCCAAAATTGCATCGGATGCAGGACTAAAATTAAATACATCATCGGCAATACTAATGCCCACATAACTTTCTTTTAAAGCTCCAGCATCGTTGAGCCCATCGCCTACCATCATTACATACTTCCCTTGTTCATTCAGTTTCTTTACATAATTGAATTTATCTAATGGACTTTGATTAAAATAAATTTGAGCTGATTTTCCAAAGATCGACCTAAGGTTCTCTTCTTCAGCATTGTTATCACCAGATATAAGATGAATTTCAAATTTTTCAGTAAGTGCTGTGGCAAGCTCCTTAATTCCTTCACGGTATTTATTTTCAATACTATAATACCCCATATACTGTTGATCGATATTGACATGAACGACCGCTTTAAGGTGAGAAATATGGTCACTCATTGGAGAACCACAAAACTCGGCATTACCCATCTTAAGTAACACGCCAGAGAGCGATCCTTTAATTCCTGACGAAGCAATTTCCATAAAATCGGAGATGTCATCGATTAAATCTGCATCCAAATCCAAATACTCATTGATGGCTTTACTTAGAGGATGTTGACTTTGGCGGGCTAAACTCTTAATCCAAATAAGTTGATGTGTACTTAAATCAGCACCGTGGTAGGTAACACTATTGGCATCAATTTGGGTAATGGTTCCAGTTTTATCAAAGACTATGGTATCAATTTTAGCTAAATCTTCGATCACTTCAGATTTTCGAAGATAAAATCCCAATTGACCAAAAAGGCGCATGATATTTCCAAAAGTAAATGGAATACTTAATGCTAATGCACAGGGACAAGCTACTATCAAAACGCTGGAAAAAGCAATAAGAGCCAAAGAAGGATCCACCAATAACCAAAAAGTAATCGCAGCAAAAGCAATAAATAGAATAACTGCGGTAAAGCGGTTGCTTATTTTATCAATCATTTTGCTGAGTTGTTCGTGCGTTCCTCCCGATTTACCATCTTGATTCCACAGTTGGGTCAAACGCGATTGCAGTACTTCCTTTATCACTTCAATGGTAATGGCACTGCCTATTTGTTTGCCTCCTGCATAAAGTTCGTCGCCAGATCGTTTAGTAACAGGCTTGGATTCTCCGGTAACAAAGCTGTAGTTGATATTAGCTTCTCCAGAGATTAGTATTCCATCGGCAGGTATAAGTTCCTGATTATGCACCACCAACCGATCTCCTACTTGAATGGTATTCAAAGGTATTATTTCCTCTTTTTCATTCACCTTTTTGGTTACAGCAATGGGGAAATAGGATTTATAATCTCGTTCAAAGCTAAGGGCTTGATAGGTTTTGTTCTGATACCATTTGCCAATAAGTAAGAAAAATACTAAGCCAGCAAGACTATCCATATAGCCAGTACCAGTGGAAGTAAATATCTCGTAGCTACTTTGCAAGAAGATGGCCAAAATACCGATGCTGATAGGAAAATCGATATTTATGATTTTATGTTTAAGATTTTTGTAGGCGGAAAGAAGATAATCCACACCAGAATAAAAAACGATAGGTAGCGAAAAAAGTAAATTTAAATAACCAAAGAAATGCTTAAAATTAGACTCTAAAAGATCTCCACCTGGCACATAATCGGGCAAACTGAGCAGCATGGTATTTCCAAAAACAAATCCCGCCACTCCAATCTTAATAACCAAAGAACGATTATCGCTTTTGTTTTTTTGCTGGGTAACGCTATCCATGCTGATCATGGGAATGTAGTGAATGCTAGCAAGCAACTCCACCACTTTTCTCAAACTAATTTCATTGATTTTAAAAGTAATATCGACTTCCTTTTTAACAAAATTAACGGAACTTTGCGTGATGGAACGGTTGAGCTGAAAAAGATTTTCGAGCAACCAGATGCAACTGCTGCAATGAATTTCTGGAATATACAATTTTACTTTCGCGTATTCACCTTCTTTAAAATAAATCAGTTGATTTAGGATGTCCTCATTATCGAGGTATGCATATTTTTTTCCAAATTCTTGAACATCAACCTTAATTCCAGGGCTTTGATAAAGATCATAATAACCTGTTAACTTGTTTTCGTTCAGCAATTGATAAACAGTTTTGCAACCCTCACAGCAGAAATTTTTTCCTTGCCAGGTTACAGGATATCTTCCACAATCCTCACCACAATGGTCACATTTAATTGAAGATTCAGCCATAGTATATTAACTTAAAAAAGAAGGGTAGCCCTTGAGTGACTACCCTATTACTAATGAAGTTTTATCAATGATTATCTTTCGCGAAGCATCCAAATGCGGAACAATTGCAAAATAGTCCATCCAATGGTAGCAAGCACTCCTAAAACCACAGTTACATAAGTAATTAGCAACCAAAGCGGAGTATTAGCGCTTGTGCCCCAAAGTTCACGTTTATCGAGGGGATTATGATAAATCCATGCTTTTCTGGTTTGGAGTTGAGCTTCGACAGAAACAGCTTTATCGGAAGTTTGAGCTACAACAGTAACAAAACCTGATGTATCCGCTTTAAAATTGGCGTCGGTTAAGATCGCTTGACCTTTATCATTGGTTTTAACACCTTGGGCAATGGGCAACATTCCAAACGAACGTTTTACCAAAAAGTCAATTTTTACATTTTTAGCGAAGGTAGGATTACCCGCCAAATCCACAGCAGTAAGTTGTGCAATCATTTGTTTTTGAGCTGTGTCGTAGCTAATTGTAATGGCTTTGATAGTTCCTTCAAATTTTTCAGCAGCAGCTGACACATCTCCCGAAGCAGTACTAGGAACGTAAGCTGGATCTAGGCTACGAATGTAGCTGATTACTTTCCAACGGTCTTCGTCTGAAAGAACAGCTCCAAAGGGAGGCATGCCCCCTTTTCCTTTTGAAAGTTTGGCAAACATTTCTCCATCATTGCTTCGAGCTTGAATGTCCTTGGCTCCCAAATTTGGTGCTAAAGGAAGTTTACGATCATTAGCCGCTATGGAAGTAGCTTCAGCATGACAAACTTTACAAAATTTATCATAAACACCTTTACCAGCGGTTTGATTGGCCTCATCAAATGAAATAGTCATTTTCATTTCTTTCTCTTCAGGCGTAATTGACCAATCTTGAGCATTTAGTTGAAGCCCAGCAGCCAACAAAAACAAAGTTATATATCTTGTATTCATCCTATTTTTACTTTGATGGTTTATAAATTCTTTTCAATTTCAACACCTTTTTCATGGGCAGTTTCCCAGATGGGAACCACAGGAAACAACTTCACTAAGATGGTAAAAATCAAAACCGATATTGCAATAACACCTATGGTAATGGTGATTTCAATGCCTGTGGGATGATACACATGAAACTCATGAGGAACATTCTGAATAGGCAAATGGGCATGTACCATGGTTGGGATTACGATTATGAAGCGTTTAAACCATGCTCCTAAAACCACAGCAACACCAATAAGCATCATGGGGAGCGGTTTACGGAAAGGTTTGAAAATACTCAAGATTAATGGCAAAATCAAGCCACCGATTTGAGTAGCCCAAAACATGAAAGCATATTCACCAGTAAACAAAGTTTTAATGTGAATGGCATCATAAGTTTTCATTTTATAAGCCGGAACCAGAAACTCGTTAAGATTGAAATACAGATAGATAAGGCTTACTAGAACTAGTAATTTTCCCATCATATTGAAACTTTCGTCGGTGATGTATTCTTGCAACTTATATCCTCTACGAACAAAATACATGGCCACCAATACAGCACCTGTACCTGCAACAAAAGCACCACTGATATAGTAAGGGCCAAAAATAGTGCTATCCCATCCTGGTCGGAGGGTGAGTGCACTTAACCAAGAAGTTACGGTATGAATGGCAAAGGCGACAGGGATTACTAAAACCAATAAAACACGAATGGCGCTGTGCAGAATTTTGTACTGATTTGGAGTCCCAACCCAACCTAATGAAAGGAGGTTGTAGATGGTCCATTGCCATTTTGGGATATCCTTTTTGAGGTGATTGCGCATAATGCCCAGATCGGGAAGCAGCGGCAAAAACAATAGCAAGGTACTAATCAAAACGTAAACTGTCACTACGGTAATGTCCCAAAAAATGGGCGAAGAAAAGCGACCGTGGAGAAACACATTCAGCAGTCGATCAGGACGCCCCATATCCACCACGATGATAATACCCGCCATCATTACAAAAGAAAGAGCGACCATCTCGGCAATACGTGAAACAGGAATGATCCATTTTTTTCCAAGTAGCCCAACTATTGCCGAAATCAACATTCCTACCAAGGAGGTAGCTACGAAGAAAACAAAAGTAGCAATGTACATACCCCAACTCACGTAATCGCGCATGGCAGTAACTGCTAAACCATTATTAAGTTGCAAGAAATAGCCATAAGCAGCAGCAATAATAAGAGTTACTAAAAATGCCACCCAAAGCTTATAACTCAATGATATCGACTGTACAGGACGCAATAAATCTTCACGTATTTTATTGAAGATTAGCGCTTGTTCCTGTGGACTTTTATGTTCAGTAATCATATTTTATATGTTCTAAAATTTAAAAAATCAATTGACTATCCGTGGTGTTCTTCCTCTTCGCCCAAGTAATTAAGCTCGGTGTTTTCGTAATCAAACAAGCGATCTTTGGGAGGCAAATAATACACGCTAGGTTTGGTGCCCAATTCAGGCATCAGGGTATAAGCTCCATTTTGTTCCAAAAGCGTGCTTAAACGTACGGTCTCTTTGCTGGTTCCGTTGGTAACGGCATCTTCGTTGGCATCGCCAAACCAGTATGTTCCATTAGGACAAGCCGATACGCAGTAGGGCAACTTTCCTATTCTTAGTCGGTCGGCACTGAAAAGGCATTTAGAAATGGTTCCTTTTTTCTGTGGAACATTGAGTTCAATGTCGTAAACGCGATTTTCGTCACCTTCTACCTGTTTGGGTTCGCTCCAATTGAATACACGGGCAGAGTATGGACAGGCCGCAATGCAAAACCTACATCCAATACAACGCTCATTATCGATAAGTACAATTCCATCTTGGCGCTTGAAAGTGGCATCGACAGGACAAACTTTAGTACAAGGAGGATTATCGCAATGTTGACAAGGTTTAGGCATATAAAAAGAGCCTGTTCCCTCGGCATTTTCCATTTGCAGAACATTAATATGATGTTGCTCAGGCTTTAAATGATGTGCATCTTGACAAGCCGACATGCACTTGCGCGCATTCCTGCATTTAGCAAGATCGATCACCATCACAAACTTTTTACCAGTAATTCCTTCGCGACCTCTAACCTGCATTTCTTTGAGGTTAACTTTGAGCTGCGATTTCTTTACTTTTACAGTTTGACCATCGGTGGTTAGCAAATCCACCATTTCATCATCATTGCTGCATGAGCTCAAAAAGCCCAAACTCGTGACCACACTAGCCGCTCCAACGGTGAGACCAAACTTTTTCAAAAAATTTCTACGGGACGTTACTTCCGGCGTAATATTTTGACTCATACTGATTTATATTTATTATTGGTTTAAAAAATACGTTCTGTGAAAAACAGGCAATTGAATGCGTAAATGTAAAAATTTTTTAGTTAATTTTAACAAAATGGAAATTTAGAAGGTTCTAAATAACATGGACTCAAACTTGTTGCCTAAGCATGACAATTCACCTTTTCATCGGGACCTGCATCTTGCCATTGGGTAACGTGAATGGCATGCCCCTTCATTATTTCATCAGCTGAGGCTGGGCGCAAACTCAAAACCTTTCCCACAAAGTACAAATCACGATCGGCTAATGGATGATTGAAGTCGAGTGTCACCATGTCCTCTCCTATCTCAAGGATGCGCCCACTTAACTCATTACCATCAGGATCAAGCATGGGAATATAATTATCGACTTGAAGCTCTTCTTCAAGCATCTCAGGGTCTTCTATTTGCTCAGTTATTAATTGCTTTTCAATCGTTATCACCATTTCTGGCAAATAATTCCCATAGGCTTCGGCTTTCGTCAAAAAGAACTTAAAATCTTCTCCTTGATGCAAACCTTCGAGCTTATTTTCAAAATTCTGAAGCAAAACTTGGGATCCAAAAAGAAATTCAAAGGGGTCCGTTTCCTTCACTTTTTCAATAATTTCACCCTCAAAACTATCTGAAGTAAGGGTAAAAACTATTTCTGCAACTGTATCATTAGTTAATTTCATATCAAATTTCATTTATAGTATAGATTGCAAAGTTAAAACATAAGGCTTAAACCCAACAAAAAATGCACTAACTAAAGTCATTTAGATAGGTTGTTGGCAAAAAAAAGCATTTTAAAAATATTGGTTATAATAAAAACTAAATTTGTCGTTTTTCTGAAAATCTCAATTGGAAGTTATGTTTAGAAGCCACATTAAAATTTTATTCGCTCTTTTTACCTTCATTATTCTACTCACTTCGTGCAATCTAAATCGCGAAAAATATTCCGAAGTTATCCTTAAGGACAGCTTGGATGACGCGGGCATTTTGAAAAAATTTAATATTCAAACTCGTCATTATGAAGTAATTGAGGAGCAATTAAAAACAGGAGATTCATTCTCAAAAATACTCACCGACAATGGAATTGTAGGACTGCAACTTGAAAAGGCCATTTTGGCATGTGACACCTTTCTTGATTTAAATAAGCTCAAGGTTGGCGACGAATATTTTGTATTCAAACGCAAAGATTCTACCCACATTTGCGATTACATGGTGTATCGCCGAAGTGCCAGAACTTACATAAAGTTTGATTTTAGAGATAGCATCCAAATGCAATGGATACAACTTCCTGAGCGCATTGACACTTTAGTAAGAGCAGGTAGAATAGAGAGTAGTTTATGGAATGCCATGTCTGACAAAAAAATGGATCCACGACTTGCCATCGAATTGGCAGATATTTACTCTTGGACAATCGATTTTTATGAACTCCAAAAAGGCGATAGTTTTATAGTGATGTACGAAAAACGCTATATCGAAGATGCTTATGTGGGATTGGGAAAGGTTTTAAGTTGTCATTTTATTCATTCGGGCAAAAACTACACCGCCTACCGCTACACTCAGGATGAATCGACTCAATATTTTGATGCTGAAGGAAATAGCCTACGAAGAGCATTCCTAAAAGCACCGCTTAAATATGGAAGAATCAGCTCACACTTTAGCAACAGCCGCCTTCATCCGGTATTAAAAATTCGACGCCCCCATCATGGGGTTGACTACGCAGCGCCCACGGGCACGCCAGTGCATAGCATTGGCGACGGAAGAATTTCTTCTATAGGTAGAAAAGGAGGCTACGGAAAAAGAGTTGAAATAAAACACAACGGAACTTACACCACGGGATATGCCCATCTATCAAATTTTGCCAAAGGATTGAAACAAGGTGATCGAGTAAGTCAAGGGCAACTCATTGGTTATGTGGGAAGCACAGGTTTAAGCTCGGGACCACATCTCGATTTTAGGGTATATAAAAATGGGACTCCCATCGATCCACTCAAAATGGAATCGCCAGCCGCAACTCCAATAAATGCACAAAATAAAGCCACTTTTTCGACTTTAGTTAACACTTACAACCAGATTTTGTTGGCCAAATATTAATTAAATATTGATAATTGGCATATCGATGCGTTAAATTTTAAGACGCTTACCCCCATTGTTGTTATTATTCATTTTCTACTTTAGCCCTGTTTTTATTGGAATGAATGCAGCCGAATTTGGTACCATTTACCCATTGAAATTTTAGACTAAAACCCTAATTTATGAGCCTATTTGAAGGGAATTTTATGCCCTTCAAATCTTAAACAAAACCATCACAGATGACAAGCATTTATATCCTTGGCGCTGGACTCAGTTCCACCGTACTTATCAATTATCTTATCGAACATTCTGAAAAATACGATTGGCAAATTGTACTTGGCGATACTGATTTACGATTAGCCCAGAAAAAAGTCAACAAGCATCCTCGTGCAAAGGCATTTCAATTTGATGTCCTAAACCCATTACAAGTAGAGGAGGTGGCACACAAAGCCGATATCGTAGTAAGTATGTTACCCGCTCGTTTTCATGCAATTATTGCTAAATTCTGTATAAAATATAAAAAGAATTTGCTTACCGCATCCTACATTTCTCCAGAAATAGAGGCCATGCAACAAGACGCATTGGAAGCTGGCATTGGTATTTTTATGGAGTTGGGAGTGGACCCTGGCATCGACCACATGTCGGCCATGAGGGTGATTGATCGGCTGAAAAGCGAAGGAGCGCAACTAACCGCATTTTTCTCTGGTACAGGCGGACTAATAGCACCTCAAAGCGATAATAATCCTTGGAATTACAAGTTCACTTGGAATCCCCGCAACGTTGTGGTAGCCGGTCAGGGCACTTCGATGTACATTGAGAAAGGACAAAACAAATATGTTCCCTACCAACGATTGTTTAAAAATACTTTAACCACCAGCATCGACGAATATGGCGACTTTGAGATTTACCCCAATCGCGATTCACTCAAGTACCGGAACGTTTATGGTATTGAAAATATTCCCACCCTTCTAAGAGGTACCATGCGCCGCAAAGGATATTCTCAAGCTTGGGATGTATTTGTACAGCTTGGCATGACTGATGATACTTACCGAATGGAAAAGCCTGAAAACTTTAGCTTTCGTGATTTTGTAAATAGCTTCTTACCATACAGCGAGAGCGAAAGTGTTGAGGAAAAACTCAAAACCCAACTTCCAGAATTGATAGATAATACCGTACTAAAAAAACTTAAGTGGCTTGATATATTTGAAAGCATCTCTGTACCTAAAGAAGCTCAAACTCCCGCACAAATTCTTCAATTCATCCTTGAGCGCAAATGGATACTGGAAGCTGAGGATAAGGATATGATTGCCATGCAACATCAGTTTGAATATATCAGAGCTAATGGATCCAAAGGAAAATTAATCTCATCCTTGGTTGTGATTGGTAAGAATCAATCAGAAACTGCAATGGCTATTACTGTGGGAACGCCTTTGGCAATCGCTGTAAAAAAAGTGGCTTTAGGCGAATTTACCCAAAAAGGAGTTCAAGTACCTGTAAATCCTGAAATGTATTTACCCATTTTGGAAGAGCTGGAACAAATTGGAATAACATTCAACGAAATAGAATCCTAATTCTTCAGTACTTTTATTCCATCTTAATTGAGTGATGACACGGGGCTAACCAGGGTCAAAACAATATCAACTATAATTGTAAACTAAACCAGAGTACAAGCAACCTTAACCAAAACAATGTTGCTGCGCCCCTGACGAAAGTCTTTTGAATTCTTATTAAAGGTAACGACTTGTCAAAGTCAGAACCCTAATCAATCAAAAAAAAGCGAGGAAATTTCCTCGCTTTTTTTTGATTTTAAATTTATTTCAGGAATCAAATCCTGAACAATTGATATTATATCAGCCCTTTTTGACGTAATAAAACCTCCATCTCAATTTGTAATTCGCGAGCGTTGTTGGCCGCTTGTTCAGCAAAATCGGTTCCACTGGAAGCGAAAATAATTCCTCGTGATGAATTTACGATTAAGCCACATTGATCGTTCATACCGTATTTAGCCACCTCTTCCAAGCTACCACCTTGGGCTCCAACCCCAGGAACAAGAAAAAAGTGGTTGGGCGCATGGGCTCTCACTTTTTCAAAATATTCGCCCTTGGTGGCACCTATCACATACATCATTTGTTCTTCGGTGGCCCATTCTTGCGATTTTAAAAGAACTCTCTCGTAAAGGAGTTTGAATAAAGTGCTATGGATGCCAAAACGCTGCATAGCCTCACCTAAATCGCGACGGGCAGTTTGAAAATCATTTGCACCTTCGTTACTGGTTAAGGCAAGCAAAACGACCCAATTTTTTTTGTATTCCAAAAAAGGACTTACCGAATCCACTCCCATGTATGGGGCAACGGTGATTGCATCAAAATGCATATTATCGAAAAAAGCTTGGGCATACATTTTTGAGGTATTTCCAATGTCGCCACGCTTGGCATCAGCGATGGTAAATACCTCTGGAGCCACTTCATTTAAATATTCTATGGTACGTTGCAAACTGATCCAACCTGCAGCACCCCGACATTCGTAAAATGCCACATTGGGTTTGTAGCTGATGGTATAGGGCAAGGTGGCATCAATAATCTGCTTATTGAATTCAAAAACCGGATCCTCAAAGTTCAGCAGGTGTTTTGGAATCTTATTGATATCCGAATCAAGACCAACACATAAGAAAGACTTCTTCTTACGAATCTGTTCAAAAAGTTCGAGACGTGTCATAATATTTTATCTTAAAAAGGTTTAACCCATTTGCTCTTTCAGTCGTTCTGCGTTTTCAGCCACAATTAAAGCATCAATTATCTCTTGAATAGCTCCATCAATAATAACAGGTAAATTGTAAAGCGTAAGGTTGATGCGGTGGTCGGTGATACGGCCTTGAGGCCAGTTGTAGGTTCTAATTTTGGCGGAACGGTCACCCGTACTCACCATGGTTTTACGTTTGGATGCAATTACATCCATGTGTTTTTGGTATTCCATTTCGTAGATGCGGGTACGCAAAACGCCCATGGCTTTGGAAAGGTTTTTCAACTGCGACTTTTCATCTTGGCACGAAACCACAATACCTGTAGGAATATGGGTAAGACGTATGGCAGAATAGGTTGTATTAACCGATTGTCCACCTGGTCCGGAGCTACAGAAAGTATCCTTACGGATGTCGTTGGGATTGATATCCACATCAAATTCTTCGGCTTCTGGCAATACAGCCACTGTGGCGGCAGAGGTATGAACCCGACCTTGAGTTTCGGTTTTAGGCACCCTTTGTACACGATGCACACCCGATTCGTACTTTAAGGTTCCATATACTTCATTACCACTGACATTAAAAACAATTTCTTTATACCCACCCATGGTTCCTTCGGCATAGTCCACGATATCAACTTTCCAACCTTTATTTTCGCAATATTTATTGTACATTCTAAAAAGGTCTCCAGCAAAAAGGCTTGCTTCATCTCCTCCTGTTCCTGCTCGTATTTCCATCACGGCATTTTTAGCATCTTCAGGATCCTTAGGAATCATCAGATATTTGATTTCCTCTTCGAGTTTTTCTTTACGATCAACAAGGATGGCAAGTTCTTCTTTGGCCATATTTCTAAAATCTTCGTCTTTTTCGTTGGAAATAATATCGCGAGCCGATTCTTCATTGTCGAGCAAGTTTTTATATTCCAAATAAGCTTTGGCCACGGGTTCCATCTCGCGATAATCCTTATTGAGTTTAACGAAGCGTTTCATGTCCACAATCACATCTGGATCGGTCATTTGTTCTCCAATTTCGAGCCAGCGGCGGTGTATGGCGGTGAGTTTATCGAGCATAATTTTGTCTTATGAATTGTATTTAAAAGTTCCAAATTCCGAGCTAATGGTCAACATTTTCTCTTCAGAGGTTTCGCAACGACCAATAATTTGAGCTGGAATATTGAATGATTTTGATATTTCGATGATAGAATTAGCGGTGCCTAGGTCGGTATAGATTTCCATACGATGACCCATATTAAAGACGCGATACATTTCGCTCCAAGGGGTTTGTGATTCCTTTTGGATGAGGCGAAATAAGGGAGGAACTTCCATCATTTGATCTTTAATAACATGGAGTTGATCCACAAAATGAAGCACCTTAGTTTGGGCACCCCCTGAACAATGCACCATTCCATCGATGGCATGACGGTGATGATCCAATATTTTTTTAATAACAGGAGCATAGGTTCGAGTTGGCGAAAGCACCAATTTACCTGCATCTACGCCTTGAATTTCGGTAGAAGAAGTAAGACCTTGTGAGCCTGAATACACCAATTCCATGGGGACTGCGGGGTCAAAAGTTTCAGGAAAATCAATGGCAATTTGTTTTTCAAAGACATCGTGTCGAGCAGAGGTAAGCCCATTGCTTCCCATGCCTCCATTGTATTGGGTTTCGTAGGAAGCCTGTCCGTGGCTTGCCAATCCCACAATAACATTACCTGCTTTAATACGCCCATTATCAATAACTTGGTTTCGTTCGATACGAGCGGTAACGGTGCTATCGACGATGATGGTGCGCACCAGATCGCCAACATCAGCGGTTTCGCCGCCTGTGCTATGGATGCCTATTCCCCACTGACGCATTTGTTCCAAAAATTCTTCAGTACCTTCAATAATGGCAGAAATCACCTCCCCTGAAATGAGGTTTTTGTTACGTCCAATGGTGGAGCTCAGCAAGATATTATCGGTAACGCCCACGCAAAGTAGATCGTCGAGGTTCATCACTATGGCATCTTGGGCAATCCCTTTCCAAACCGATAAGTCGCCTGTTTGTTTCCAATAAGCATAAGCGAGAGATGATTTGGTGCCGGCACCATCAGCATGCATCACGATGCAATGGGCAGGACTCCCACTCAAAGTATCAGGCACAATTTTACAGAAAGCTTTAGGAAACAAGCCTTTATCCAATTTTTTTATGGCTTGATGCACATCCTCTTTAGAGGCTGAAACACCACGAAGGTTATATCTCAATTGATCTTTCATGAAGGGTTTTAAGAATTGCAAAAGTAGGCAAAAAATAGAAGCAATGGAAAGCTATAAAAAACAAGGAGAGCATTGCTTTAAGGCAATGCTCTCCGTAAATAAAACTAAAATACGTTATTCAAAAATAATTCTTTTTTTAGATTCATCGATGGTATAATTTGAGAATTCATTAAGAACATCGGTACCTAAAACCACTGCATCGGTTTGACCGTGGGTACAGATTCCATAAATATCGTAAACGGTTTTGTTTCCAATTCTCATGCGTTGAATCAAGAAACGCTCGCCATCTTTAACGGTTCCATCTTCGGTGAATGCGGCTTCGGCATTGTCGAAATTAGCCACTGTAAGTTTGTGTTGGCGAATCATGCCCATAATAGCATCCAAGGAAACTTTAGGTTCAGACACAGCTCCATCAAACCAGAAGTTGTAGGTATTGCCATTGATAATACATTTGGCAATGATTTTAGGTCCATCCATGGTAATGGGAATAAACTTTTCGTCAGGATTAACGGCAATTTTGATACTGTCGCGTTTTAGGCTATCGTTAGAATTTTTAGGTACATAATCGTCGCGAAGAATACGGAATTCGGTACGACGGTTGAGCTGATTTGCTGCTTTTTGCTCTTTGTCGCTACGCAAAGCGGTGATATAAGCTTCTGTAAGCACGGTACCAGAAGGGAAGTTTACCCCTTTATATTCGCCAGAGGTAAAGGCATACCCTTTTTTAAGGGTACGAGGTTGATTTTCGCCATATCCTTTGGGTTCCATACGTTCAATTTCAATACCTTTAGTAGCAAGGTAATCTACTACTTCTTTAGCTCTTTTATAACTAAGAATATCATTTTTATCGCTTGCATCTTGATAATCGGTATGTGATGCCAACTCGATAACAATGGTAGGATTGTTTTTCATGGTTAGGATCAAACCATTCAAGCTATCTTGGTACTGTGGCAAAAGGTTCCACTTCGCTAGATCGTAACGAATTTCGGGTAATGGAATGGGTTCTGGAGGTATTGGGCTTAA
>DZDC01000007.1:34128-35538 GCA_022736595.1 Draconibacterium orientale
CCTTCCACCAATTCGCCTCTGAACATATCCCAACCACCCATACCGCCACGTCCATTGGAGGAGAAATAGAGGTAAACATGGTTATCAGCGGTTTCCACAAGCGTTGGATAGCGTTCGTCGCCTGAGCTGTTGATGCCCTCGCCAAGATTTTTAGGCTTCTCGAAGCCTTTAGTTTTAGACTTACGTTTAGCTACCCAAATATCTCTTCCACCATAACCTTTTGGCAGGTTTGAAGCAAAGTACATTTCCTTTTCGTTTTTGGCAATGGCGGGATGTCCAACACGAATGGTATCATCAGCAATGGGAAGCAATTCGGGTTCAGACCAATCGTTACCCTTTTGGGTGGTGCTATAAATTGCACAACCCAGAATGGCTTTGTTATCCACTTTACAACGGGTAAAATAAAGAGTAGAAAATTTATAATTAAAAGCGGCTGAGCCGTTGTTTTCGTTTTTAGTATTTACCATACCTTTTTCGTCAATAAGCGCAGGTTTCGACCAATTACCTTTTGCATCCTGCTGAGCGCTATAAAGAGCGGTAAAACTTAAGCCGGTATTGGGATCCACTTTATTCCCTGCATCGCTGCGTGAGGAACTGAAAACGATGGCCGAATACTTTTTTTCAGCATAGCTGGGAGAAAAATCGTCTTCGCGACTGTTGATTTTTGCCACATTGGCAACTTGATAGCGGCTGGGATTTTTCTTCCAATCGATGGCATTGATGGCGGCTTCTAAGCCCAATGTACCCCGAGGATCATCGGGAACAAGCTTGATGTAATTTTTATACTCTTCGATGGCCATTTCGTACTTTTCCTGGTCGCGTAAGGCCTCGGCCAGATAAAGAATGGCAATGGGATCGCTGTATTTCGCTTTGATAATTCTACGATATTGCTGTTCGGCTTTGGCAGGATCCTTTGTAAGTCGATAGCACTCTGCTATTTGGAACATAATACGCTTCTTTTCCACATTGTTCTTAGTCTTGGAATAAGCCTTTTTATAAAGTTCGGCGGCACTGAAATATTGCTCATAAAAGAAAGCATCATCGGCCTCCTTGGCAGTTTGAGCCATACCAATTATAGGTATAAGTAGCACCCAAACACTAACTAAAACTCTAGAAATACTCATGCTTGTAGCAAATTAATACGGGGTTAAAAAAAGTCTTTGTGAACAGAATAATGGGTAAAATATTTTAATACTTGCTTGATTATCTACCTTTGCGTTTACCCTAAAAAAACAGCGGCTAATGTACTGTTTTTTTTTAAAAGTCAAACTTTCTCCATAATCATTTCAATAAAAAATACCATTCTTGCTTTGTAATTTATCACACCTAGTAAAAAAACTACTTCTCTTGTACAATTTATGATTGCTCCATCTTAGTACATGACAAAAAGTTACAATAGATTTAAGATTC
>DZDC01000084.1 GCA_022736595.1 Draconibacterium orientale
AATTGGTATTATTTTTCATCTTTGGATAAGATAAAAAAAGGGGTACGCTGATCTTACTGCGCCAAGCTGAACAAAATACTAATACCTCCCTTGGTGTTGGAGCTTTTGTATTGGTTTGAAACGTGGGGGCGGTTGAGCACTTGGTCGTAGAAGGCTCTGAAGGTGATGCTTTTGCTAAACTGGTAATCGGCAGAGAAGTTGATGGTGTACACCAAGGTTCCTTGACTGATCTGATCCACATCCTCAATGAGTTTGCGAAGCAGGGTTTTGTTGTTGCGAATGGAGAAATCGAGGCGCAGATTAATATCGCTTTTGAAGGTTTTTTGTCCCCCGCCCAATTTCAAACTTAGGGGAACTTGTTTCAAACGATAACCCGTTCCAATGCTCAATTCCTCTTGCTTGATTTCGGTGATTTGGTTGTTTGAAAAACTCATGGAAAGGTTGCGACTTTTGCGAACGGCAAACTTAAGAATGAGGCTGTTTTCGAGGGTCATATCAAAGTTTATCAGCGGGCTGTATTGCTCGTTTATGCTGATCATATTGGCATCGTACTTGGGCACAAAGTTGGAGCCTAGTTGCTCTATGACCCAAGTATATCCATCCTGTCCTTCCTTGAATCTCATATTGGTAGAAAAGCCTCCCATGGTATAAGTGGAAGTGTAGCTGTGACTTATGGAAACGGATTTAAACCACTGATCAATAATTTCAATTTTGGTAAGCCCGTCGAAAGTGAGTCGCCAGTTGGGACGGGGTATTTTGGGGAATGGAGTCAGTTCCACTTTACCAGGCTCCTGCCCACTATAAGCCGCTAAAAAGGAATACATCATGACTTGGGAACTGGTACGTGAATATCCGGTGGGGTAAGCCACTCCATTGAGGGTGTCGGTGGTATAGGTGCCATCGTAGTATGGGTTTTGACTGGCCAATCGTTGGGCTATGGGCAACAGAAATTCCTTGAAATTCTCAAAGGTTTTGCTGCTGTGGGTAATATCATCATCCTGTACAAAGCTGGTTCTCCAAAGGTTGTAAGAAATACTATACGATCCGGTTTCGGTGGGAGTATAGGACCCATATTGTTGCGCAAGCGTATCGTATCGCCAATATTCGCTTCGCTGATAAGAGAAGTTTCGAAGGAATGTAATTTCAATTTTGAGCTGTGAAAAAGGCTCCACACTGATGCGCCCATTGAGATTTTGATTGTGTTTGCGCAACATGGGATTATTGAGCATTTGGCTTTGGGTAATCCAATGGTTTTCGGCGGCTCTTTCGGCAATGTTTACCTGTGCACCAAAAACAAAATCCCAACCTGGCGCTCCATTGTTCCAATTGATACCCATGGGACCAGTAACTTGGTTAAAACCAGGCAGTAATGTACCGTTCCCTTCGGTATATGTAAAGCTTACGTTTCTTACCATCATCATCACCCGCAAGCTTACATCCAGTATTTCTTTGGCCCAATTTCGTTTTTGAAGGCTGTCTTTAGCGTTTTTATTTTCGGCATTGGGAATATTGAGTTGCAAACTACGCTGTTGAGCATTGGCGTTGGAATTTTTTTGGTTGATTTCTTTTAAATACTTCACTTTGTTGTATAGGCTTACCAGATTGGCCGAAGCATTGAACTGAATTTTGTTGCTGTTCTCAATGGTATTTCCCAAGAAAGCAGTAGAAAGGGGTGCTGACATCCATTGGTAGGTGCTTCCGTAACGCGTACTTAGGGTAATCCAGTTGAGAATGGGTATTTTGTTGATGGGAACAGCGTAATTGAGGGTTAGATTTTCGTTGTAATTGGTGGTACGTCCCAATTCCGAAAAGCTTTGCCAAACGCTATCGCGGTAAACATCCCAACCAGGTCCATTACGATCCACCAATCCCGCAGGCTCGTCAATACGCGAAAGTACCACCGCCGAATATTCCAGCTTGAGCGACTTACTGAAATCGTAATTCATGGTGAAATTTCGGTTCCAGTTAAAGGTCTTCATATAGGTGGGATTGATGATAATCAGCGATTTGGTTTTTTTACGCATCAAACTTTCGTTGTAAATGCGATCCACATCGGTGCGAAATCCCAATTGTTTGGGCAAGAGGTTGAAATTGAAATCGCGAATTAAGGCCAGACTTTTGCGTTTGGCCAAAAATTTACTCTTGCCAAAGGGCTGATAGTTTTTCGGATTTTTAGAAAAATTGTACCCCAGGCCGGCTTTATAAGTCCTTTTATCATCGTATTCGATGTCGATATTGCGGTGGTATTGTTGCGAATATTGGTACGAAACGTCGAAGTTTTCGATATCGTAGATTTGTGCTTTTTGATCGGCTCCCATTCTCATTTTTTTCACATTCATCAGGTTGAGGCTGGTGCGTTTGGTATAGTCGGAGCTGATGGCTTCCACCGAATCGCGCTGCTGGTCAGACTTGAAGGTACTCAGATCGTCCTTGTATTTGATGTCGGGATTGATGGGATTAAATTCTGGATCTTTAAAGGTTTCGCTGATGTCGAAATGCAGGGGAACCCGAATTCCAGATTGCTCATTGAAAAACTTGCCCATTTCCAAATTGGTGGCAAAGTCGTAACCATAAATGGTTTCTTGTTGTCGTTCGCCAATCTTTTGTTCGATGCTTCCAAAACCAGCCGTGCTAATGTTGCCGGCTAAAACCACATTACCTAAATCGGCTAAATCGGCCGACACCACTGAGGTAGCTGCCAATCCACCTTTCTCGTCGAAATCGGCCACACGGAGCTCGTTGACCCAAATTTCGGCACATTTTTCAAGTCCATCATCGCTGCCCGTGGCAGTCAATTGTTTAGGATTTCGAACCCCCACCATAATGGTCTTAACGGAACTCAACGTGGGCGTTCCTACCACGGTGATTTTTCGGTCACCATCCATGGTGAAATAAGGAGTTTGCAGGGTGATGTTGCCAGAGGCGTCTTCGCGCATCAAGGTGTTGCGCAATTGTTTGAGATCGAGAAACTGCTGCAAATCTAAAGCAATTTCATTCGATTCAGGCCAAACGGCATCCCTATCATTAGTGTACCAAGGCGTTAGGGAGAGTGGGAGATCGTATTCGTAATAGTTTTCGGTAAAGTCGGTTCCCAAACGGATAAACAAGTGCAGGTCGCCATTATCGATGGGCAAATTGTCGTAGGACTGCTCGGCATGGACGTACATTTTAAGCTTTTTGTACCTACGAAAATCGAAATCGGTAGTTTTGTAGGCAGCACGGGCATCGCCATCGAGGAGGTTGCACACTTTCAAAACCAAACTTTGCTCGTTGAGTTGCTGGTAATTAGTGGAGGCATAGTTTATTTCGCGTTCAATATCGGGAGGAAGAACGTAGGGAATGGGCGACCGTTTTCCGTTTTCTTCAATATTCACACTGCTTACATCAAAGCTGGTATTGCCGTTGCCAGTGATAGGAATGTATTCGCCGGGAGCCAAGAGTTCACCTGAATATTTGCGCCAGTCATTACGCACCAAGTCCAAGGTAGCAAAACGCAAAACCGCTTCTTCAGAATAGTTTTTCATAAACATCCGCATAAAACGAATGGAGGTAAAATCCTGAATTTGACCCACCACTTTTTCAGGGCTGGTGACAGGTATTCTAAATTGGTACCATTTTACTCGGGAGGTGGTGTTGTTTTTTAGAGAAACGTTGGCTTCGTAAATGTCGGTAATGTAGTTTTCGCCTTGCACCATTTTGTCGGGGCGCAACTCCACGCGGTATTGAAAATAGCGTTCCTCCTCGCTCAATGTATTATCGTCGTTCACGTCCTCCACATCAGGACTGGAAGTGGCAGTAGTGGTGTACGATTCAGGACTTTGCTCTGAGGTGGGTGAGTTGCCATCCATTCCGTTGAATTTCTTGTAACGATCTAGAATGCTCAAGCTTGCATTATCGTAATCGGTGCCACGGTAGTAGTGAAAATTGTCGTTGGAAGGGTCATCAAAGGCAGAAGTATATGCCAAACTTCCGGTGCCGTGCAAGGCCACGATTCGGTTGAGATAACTGCTTTCAAAAAAACTTCTTTCGTCCACCGAGCGCAGTCCATCCATACCCACATCCTGATATTGACGGCTGGAGGCATTGTTGTCGAAAGAATTGGTGATGGCTTGTATGGTAGGTACAACGCCCCAAATGGTACTATCCACATTGGTAAAAGAGCCATCCACGGGTAGTCCGTTTTCAAAGGCTTTGCGTCCGTCGCGAAGGATGTCTTCAGAAATATCGCCTAGATTAAAGAACAGATCTCCACCGTTTTGCACAGCTTGTTGAGGGCCACCACCATCGGGATCGATGAAGGGATCCATTATCCAAAACTCAATGTATTCGATATTGGTGGCGGTAAAATCGGTGCTTTCTAACGGGCGCATAATCCCTGCCCATCGGGTTTCAGGATCCAAAAGTTTTCCGTCTTGACCGATACCTGCAGAAATGCCGTTGGGTTCCACATCGTAGTTGTAAGGGCCTCTTTCGGAGGGATGAAAAGCCAAATTGAGCACACTCAAGCTTGTGGGTACGTTATTGCTATTCTCTTTGTTGGGGAAAACCTCCTTTTCGTAAACCTCCCGCACATAGTGATTGGATTGTTGATCGGGATCGTTTTTGATGTGCTCGGGAGTATAGCTATTGTTTCTAACAAAAAGAGGGTCAATGATGTACCAAGCCAATAAAGCTCGGTTATAACCGCTTTTTAAATTGTTGTTGAAGGAGGCTTCGGGAAATAAATTCTGAGTATACTGACCCTGAGGTATACTGGCCAACTTCCACTGACCAAAACTGATGAGGTTGATACCCGAGCTGCTGCCTTCAAAATCGTCGATGTAGCTTACTCCTGTGGAGCCTAACGCTCTGGGATGACCAGGAATCATTTGTGCAAATTCGCCGGTAATGCTGATGGCAGAAGGCGCTTTGGTTTCGATAAAAGGAAGTTTATCAATCCACTTGGTCAGTTGTCGCGACTGGGTCATATAACTTCCATCAATACCCCAGATGGTATTGGAGATGGGTTCGTCTCCGGTGTTGACTTTGGTGGTGATGGGTTTTTCGCTCAAATTCATGATGGTGGCCCCCAGCTTAAAGTCTTTGCTGTAATCGTAATCGACACGAGCTCCAAGCAAGGTTTTGGTCATGATGTTATAAGCTGATTGGTTTTCGAGGCTGATGTTGATTGGGGTGCCGCTGTTGAGAATACCTTCGTTGATGATTTTTACCCGTCCCAAGGTGTAATCCACTGTATAGTCGATGTTTTCGCGAAGGGGCACGCTACCAGCGGTCACTTTAACCGAGCCGGCAGGAATATTCATGGCTTCCAAAGCGATTTCGCTTCCTGAACCCGATTTATAACGGCCTTCCATGGCAAAGCGGTTTTTGTCGGGATATTGCCTTGCCAGTTGTTTGGTGAGGGAGTAAAGGCTGTCATAGGCGTATTTGCGAGCCACTTCTGAATTGGGGTTGGCGGGGTCGATGGCTTTTCGGAGGTCAAGACCAAAAGGCTCCAACACAGGGAAAAACACCCTTCCGTTGCGCGATTCGATGGTTCCTCCATTAGTAGCCGCTTGGTCGATGTAGTCGAATATTCCATCTGAAATGGGATCGAGTTGGGTGTTTAAGTTATCGAGGTTCATGGCCACAATAAGCGGTTGACCCGAAATGGCTCCCTCAGAGATAAATCCCGTGGGAACACCAAATTCAGGATTTTCGTACACCACATCCAATCGAAAATCTTCGGCACTCACTTGATAGGCATTCAGCGGATATACGTTTTTCATCATCAGATTCCACAAAGGAATGTGGGTATTGACGTTGGTGGATTTCAGCAATTTGACCATCAGGTTTTGAGGTGCGTTGATGCCTTGATCGGAGAATTCACCCACCTGAAAAATGGTGCTATCGCCCACAAAAGTGTATTGGTAGGCCACGGCCAACACTTGGTCTGAATTGAGGCGGCTGTTCAAAGAGATGAAGCCCAGCTTAGGGTTAAAGGTGTATTCGCTGGTGGCCAATCGGCGTGCGTTTTCAACCTTTTCAAAATCGCGTCCTGCTACAAAACTGTAGGGAGCATTGCTGAGGAAGTTGCTCACGGTATTGATGTTGCGCACTGTGCCTTCGTTGAGCAGCATTCCGGCGTATAAGTCGTTGGCAAAGTTAAAAGGGAAGCCTTGAGGATTGCCAATGGTGGGTAAAATAACATCGTTTCGATAGGGTGTTTTCTCACCCAAATCCATGAAAGCAACAATGTTACGGTTTTCGTTCACGGGAGCTCCCACTGTGGTGACCCACACTTCCACCTTGGTAATGTTGATGCCCGAATTGATGGCAGGCAGGCTGCCTAAGGCTTCGTTGTAATGATCTCTAAAATATTGAGCTACAAAGAAGTGTTTGTTTTCTTCGTACTCATCGGCTTTGATATAGAACTCCTTAAGCTGTGCACCCCCAGAAACTGTGATATTTTTCGATTCGCTGCGCTGCTGCGAAAAGAGCGTGGTAATGGAAGCTTTTCCAAATTTCCATTTGGTTTTCACTCCAAAAAGCGACTGGCTTCCTTGAATCAAAGTGGTGGGTAAGGGCAGCGAAACGTCTCCGGCTTCTACCAGTTGTAACATTTCGTCTTCATCACCTTCGTAGGCTAGTTTTATTTTATTGTCAAATTCAAAGTTGGCTTCGGTGCTGTAATTGATTCCAAAGTCAATTTTTTCGCCCACTTTAGCTCGCACGTTCATTTGAATTTTTTCTTGAAAGTCGAAGTTGGTAACGCGCTGGCGCTTGGCATCCAAATTGGGATCTTCGCGCTTGGAAGAGTTAACCCCAAAAGTGAGTTCGGCGCTTCCCTGGGTGCGTATGTCGATGGTATTGCTGCCAAAAATAGTCTCAAAAGCCTTGCTGCCGATGTGAAGTTGTGGAATGAGCGAGGATGCTTCGCCCTTACCCGTTTGCTTGGCACGTTCGGTCCAATATTTTTCGTTGGCTTGGTCAATGTCGTACTTCATATATTCCTCCAAACTCATGGGATAGGAAGAACCTATGTTTTCGTTACCTACCTTTTGTTGAAAGTTGTAAGTACCGCTATTGGGGTCGTATTCAACTGAATTGGAAACGTTGCCAGGGTTGGCAAGGTAAAGAGGGCTACCGGGTTGTGGATTGTTGGGGTCGCCATTGCCTGGGGGAATAGGGTAGGGAGAACCATTATTTTTAACAGGAGTGTCCACGCTAAGCGCAGGCAAAAGTTGAGCCCAATAAAATTTCTGTGCTGAATTGAGGGAGCTGAAAGGCCTCGCCAGAACCAACAAACCTACAAAAATCCCGCTGAGGATTAAAGAAATATATTTGACTTTACTGTTCAAATGAATAAAAAAAAACGGGTTACAAAATCTTCAAAGCCGAGCGAATAAGATCTTCAACTTTGATATTAAAACCCTGTGATTCGATAACTTTTTGGAGGGCTTTTTCAGCAATAGGTCTGCCAAAACCCAACATGGTTAGAGCAGTTAACGCTTCTTCTTTATTAGTATTGTATGAGCTACCCGAAATTTGAACGCTATGATCGCCTTTGCCAATTTTATCTTTGAGATCGAGGATTACCCTTTGGGCTGTTTTGAGGCCGATACCTTTCACCGATTTGAGGGCATTTTCGTTGCCACTAACCACTGCTTCAATTACTTCGTCGGTGCTTAACGACGACAAAATGAGGCGCGCAGTATTGGCGCCCACTCCCGAAACGGAGATCAAATGACGAAACACTGTACGTTCAGATCGGCTTGCAAAACCAAATAACTGATGGGCATCTTCCTTGATCACTTGGTGTGCAAACAATTTCAGATCTTCCTGGTCCTTAATTTGACCGTAGGTTTGCAATGAAATTTGTAAATGGTAAGCTACTCCATTACAATCAATAACCACACTTGCGGGTGCTTTTTCAACCAGTTTTCCTTTGAAATATTCGTACATAAAAGGGCATGTAAATTAAGAGGGTAAAAGTATAAAAAAGGATGTTTACCTTTGCGGCCTCAAATCAACAATATTCCAATCGAAGATGACTTCGTGCAACTTATTGATACGGAGACTATAGCATTTTTTATGAAACAGTTTTTTTACCTTTTTTTACTTATTAGTTTTATCGGCCTTTGCGGTTGCTCAAGTCAAAAGGGGTATCCAAAAAAGCGCAGAGCGAGTCATAAAGATTGCGATTGTCCTTCATGGAGTCAAACCCAAATCCCTGCCGATGACTCAAGAAGAGTTTATTAAGCAATTGGAGCCTTTTTTGCCTCAAGGATCCGCTCCTATGGTAGCCACCTGGATTAGAAATAATCCAGTGTCATTGACCATCACCCGCGATCGTAGAACCAAATTGGGCGATTGCCGGTTGCCTATCAATAAAACCGGAAGGCCTCGAATTACTGTAAATGGAGGTTTAAATCCTTATAACTTCTTGATTACCCTCATTCACGAATGTGCGCATGCTGATGTTTTTTTAAACTATGGTCATCGGGTAAAACCGCATGGCGATGAATGGAAAAGCACTTACCAACGATTGATGTTGCCCTATCTTCAGAAGCCTGAAGTTTTTCCGGAATCTTTACTGAAAGTGCTGGTGCGTCATATGAAAAATCCGAGTGCAGGAGCCAATGCAGATCCCAAGTTGGTAAAGGCTTTGGCGGTATTTGATCCTGCTTTGGAAGACGGCTTGGTAAGCCTCGACGAGCTTCCCGATGGAGCTAAATTTGGACTCCACGGGCAGGTTTTTATCAAAGGAGAAAAGAGGCGCACCCGATATTTCTGTACCGATGCTGTTTCTAAACGTAAATACACAGTAAGTGGCACCGCAAGAGTTTCTGCCTTCGATTAGGCTTTTTTGCGGTAGAAAGTTTTGTACAAAAGGTAAATACCAAACAAAAATCCTAAAGTTAACATGGCATAGCTAATTTCGCTGTAGTATTTTTCAACCAATTCGCGTGGGGTGAAATAACCCAAAAGCGCCAAAATGGTATTCCAGGCTAAAGCGCCAAGGGTTGTATAAAGCAAAAAGCTTTTCAGATCCATTCGAGCAAGCCCTGCTGGGATAGAAATCAATTGGCGAATGCCAGGGATGAGTCGTCCGATAAGGGTGGAAATGGCACCATTTTTAATGAAATACTGCTCGGCTTTTTCAATTCCTTTGACATCAATCAAAAGCATGGCGGCTATACGTGTTTCCGCAAAGGCATATAAGGCAGCCCGACCTACCCAAAGGGAAAGAAAATAATTGAAAATGGCTCCGATTAACGCTCCTAATGTCGAAAAGAAAACCACCAAAAAGATATTCAAATCACCTTGTGCCGCTTTGTAAGCAGCGGGTGCCACCACAATCTCGGAAGGGAAAGGAATAAATGAACTTTCAATGGCCATTAGGAAAGTAATGGTCCAATAATTCATGTGAAGCATGTACCAATCAGTGACGGAAGCGAAAATCTCAGACATAGGTTGTTTGTTGATTTAGAGAGAATTAATACATATTATGTGGGAATATCCACGGGTGAGCAAAGATAGACTTTTTTAGATAGTATGGATTTTGAACAATTTATAGAGGAGTGAAGAAATGTTGCAAAGGGAAAAA
>DZDC01000223.1 GCA_022736595.1 Draconibacterium orientale
GTGAAGCCAACGCAGCCTATGTGCCTGTATTGACTGGCGAATGCCAAGCGATTGAAGGATTTAGGTAACAGTATTATTATGACAAATTTAATATGGCAATATTCGTCTTGATTGTCCATTGTGTTACTTGTCTATTATATAGAACTATCGTATTTCTTGAACAGAAAGATTTGTTCTCCTATTCAAATTTCCTGATCAATAATGGGATGATATGACAGTGCAATCACTTTAGTCTATTTTTCTAATTCAAATTTTAATTTGCCTTCAAGATAAGACTAACTGAGCTACGGAGAATGTCTGGTGTCAAGAAGACACCGCAGGAAGCTTATCAACTTGAAAGAGAATTGGAACTAACTATTAAGAGCGGATGCTCTTTTTCATCTTGCAGTGACTGGATAAAGTCCCGCCCATTGATATCATTTCTTATGAGTGTATCGATCAAAAATGGCCTGGTTTGAGCAACATCAGTTGCATCTCTTAAGCCCTTGACCAAGCTTACCATCTCTTGTTGTTTGGCTCGATAGGTTACGCTGGACACATTGTTATTAATCCCGCTGGAACCCAAGCTTTTTTGAGTCAAAATGCTGGGTTCTATTGCGTGGGAGATATCACTCAACTCTTGACCCATTTTCTTTGCATTGGCTTTGGCTGCCTCTAATTCATTAGAAAGGAGGAAACACTCAAGACGAGCCGAGTTGCAGGTAAGCATGCCCTGAGTAAAGTTGATAAAAAGTTCATTATTAAAACCATCTTGATTTAACATATTGACCAACTCACCTCTGAAATAACCTGCCTCTTCGGATAGTCTTGAAGCAATGAACATAAAGGTATTAGTAGGATTAGTTAAACTGAGGGCCGTTTGGGCCTCAATGAGCAGACTTTTAATTCTGGAAAAATGGGCTCTGAGTTCTCGATCAATTGAACACTTGAAATGCTGGTCTAACTGATCTTTTATATCAACAATATGTTTTTCAAGTTTTGTGAGTTTTTGGTTGATTAAGTTAAAGCCCACAACACTCACGCCAATGCCGGTCAATGCCGCGCCCAAGTTGACAAACTGCAACATTTGAAGTGAGGCAATCATGGTTTTGATTTGGCTAATCTGTATATTGGTATAAATGTCGGATGCTATATTGAATGGTGCCAAGGGGGAAAAGGGAGCTGTAACAATGTCGCTGAGTAGCTTCTGGCCTATACCAGTTTCTTGCAGATGGCCGAGAATTTTTCCACTTGAAGCGTCCTTAAGGAGGCTGCCGAAGCGTACGATACTGCCATCGGCTATACCCAAGGAAAACTCCGTTGGAATGATAAATGGAATGTGGCTCATACGACTTCCAGAGATTTAATGAGATTATCAGCAGATTGTCGAATGTCAGATTGTAGCCGCTGAATTAACGACACACCCTGTGCGGTGGAAATAATTTTCTCATTGATGGCTTTATGGCATAGGATTTTATAATGGTTCGCGGACTTTTCTTTAAGCTTTATCAAGCGATTGCCACCAAGGAATACTGAACCACCAATTAAGGCCATTCCAGTTAGCAAAACCGGCCAAGAAACTATCGTAGCAGCCCCCATACCAAGCCAACCTAAAATGCCAGTAGCAGGTACAGTGATAATGGACAGGCTGATTAATGATGGAATTGCAGCTAAAGAAGCACCAGCAGCCACGATAGAAGTGGCATCCGTTATATTTATAAGTTTTGGATTATCTGTTTTAAGCTTTATATCAGCTTGCTGCCATGCCAAGGAAGCTTGGTAGATTGATTGCAAGGATTGATTGGCGTTTTGGATCAGAAATCTGGTTTCATTTTCTATCCACTGTTCATAAATAGGATTAAGGGTATTCTTGGCAAACTCTTGACTTTTGATCAATTGCTTTACTGACATACGATCTATTTCTGCATCTATTTCTTTGAAAAGCAACTGAATTTCACGACATAAGTGGTGTCCAATGAGTGCAACTTGCTCGTCTCGCCAATCTGTAACCCTGCGGCGGATCTGAAGGGCATCAATTTCGTCCATGTTATTGTCCTTTGGGTATGTTTTTTTAAC
>DZDC01000085.1:0-5781 GCA_022736595.1 Draconibacterium orientale
TTACAAGTTCCAGGTAGCTCCAAGCGAAAAGTAGGTACCAGGGCTATAAGTTCTCATGTCTTGAATGCGGCTCACTTCGGTATCCCCAGCTCCGTCGCCATCGGTATCTTGGTTAAAAGTGATGGTTTGACGGAAAATGTAGGGATTATTGAAAATATCTTGTACGCTGGCTTTGATGGTAAAATGCTCACCTATCCTTTGTGAAATGGTTAAATCAGCCAAATTTCGGGGCATCTCATAAATATCAGGTGTATCTTGGTAGGGATTGCCCACGGTTACAATTCGCTTGCCAATTACATTGTATAAGAAGTTAATGCTCAGACCTATACTATCGTTTTGGTAATACAAGCCTGCATTGATAATATAAGGTGATTGGCCTTGCAACGGACGGTTTAATTCCAAGCTAGCATCTGAAAATTGCACTTCACTTTTTATTAATGTTGCATTGGCAACCAATGACAGATTTTTTAAATAACGAAGCACATTATCCTTCTTGCCAAGGTTTTGTAACGATTTGCGCATTTCAAATTCTACTCCATAGCTCATGGCAGCGTCGGCATTAGTAAAGGAATAATCCAAGCCAGAACCTGACGGAATAACTTTAGATTCAATAGGATTGATAAATTTCTTATAAAAAGCACCTATCAAAAACGATTCGGAGGGTGTTGGGTAAAATTCGTAACGGAAATCGTAATTATAGATGTAAGCATTTTTTAATTCAGGATTTCCTCTAACTCCCGACTTCAATTCAAAATCGTAGAAAAGCATAGGGGCAATTTCGCGAAACTCGGGTCTGTTGATGGTCATGCCATAAGCCAAGCGGAATAAACTCCTTTCGCTCAAATCGTAAGTGAGTGAAATGGAAGGGAAGAAATTTAAAACTTCGTTATTGATGTTTACAGGAATGGTAGGATTATCAATTTGAGCAGAATTGAGTCGTTGGGTATTTTGCTCCATGCGAACACCGGTGTATATATTAAATAATGATTTAATAGGAATCTTGAAACTGAAATATGCAGCCAACAAAGTATTATCGGCAGTGTAAAGGTCAGAGGCATTGGTTTTCTCGTCAATACGGATTCCGTTTAGGTTATTAATATTGGTATCCAAAAAGAGGCTATCCACAGGAAGGAAAGGAATGTTCCAATTGTAAGTACTGGTTTTTGCAATTTTATATCCAATGTTGCGGGTATTATAAGCACGATTTTTACGTTCCAAATAAAATCCTGCTTTCAACTCAGGCTTAAAACCGCCAAAGGAAAGTTTGTCTTCGTAATTAGCACTGGCGTTATAGATGTATTCGTCCATATCCACATAAAGGCGACCCGTCATTTCGGGAGTAGCAGCAAAAGGAATTTGAGCAGCATATTGACCATAATGTATATCGTCAGGATCTTCTGTAATTTTGATAAAAGTGATGCGTTTAAGGTCGGGTTCTCTCTTATTAGCATAGGCAAAACCAAGGTTCCAATCCATTTTTGATTTTTCGTGTACCACAGTATGTACGCCACCCAACTGTGTGGAATAGGTGGTACGGCTTTGATAACGCAACTCATTGGCTCGAATGGTAGAACCGTCGGTATAGAGTTTTCCATCGCGAATGGTGGTTTTATTGTAACCTATCTGGTTAAACAGATTTCTAAATTCGATCTTATTACGATCCGAAAAGCGAAACGACCAATTAAATAAAACACTGGCTTTCACGGTATTGGTATATTGCTTATCGTAAAAAGAGTAGCTGGTATCACTTTTATCGTGTAGGGTGTCGTAGCTTTCGTAGTCGGCGCGGTAAATATTGAGATGATTGAAAGTATTTGAATAATTAATTGAAGTAATATTGCTGATGTCCATTCCTTTAAGCTTAAAACGATGGCCAATATTGGCGGCAAAACGGAGGTCAGGGCGAGCAGTTTTTTCGTAGGCACTCCACACTTTATTCATTTCGCGACCAAGCTGTTGAACTTGAGCGTTGTCAGCAGCATTAGTAGAATTGGATAAGGCAATCATGCCGGTATAATCGGGAAAAGAAGAGGGCAAAGCTCTGAAGCCGTTGTCAAAACCCAACCAATCGGTGCTACTTCCTTTAGAAATAAAGAAAGGTTGAAAGGTAGTTCCGCTACGATAAGATCCAGAGAATGAAACATTGATAAAGTTTTTAACCACGCTGTTTTTGGTAAAAATTTGCACAGCACCACCTGCAAAATCGGCGGGCAATTCAGGCGCTGGAGTTTTGTACACCATTACTCTTTCGAGCATTGAACTGGGAATAACGTCGAAAGAAAAAGCTTTGATGTCCGATTCGGAGCTTGGAGTGGAGGCATTGTTGAGCCATACGGTATTGTAACGCTCGTTGAGACCGCGTACAATAATAAAACGATTGTCGATGATGGTAACACCAGGAATACGCTTCACCACTTCAGATACATCACGGTCTTGGGTACGTGATATTTGCTGCGCCGAAACTCCACTGGCCACCAAATTTCCTGACTTAATAATGCTCATCACCGAAAGTTCAGAATCAGTACGTTTCTCCGATACAATACTTACCCCAGCTAATGAGGTGGATTGTTCTTCGATATCTACTTTTAGACTTACTATTTTGTTAGCGAACACTTCCACATTTTCTACAATAGCAGTAGTATAGCTGATGTAGGATATTTCAAAAGTATATTTACCTGGAGCCAAGTTTTCGATAAGAAAATTACCATCAAAATCAGTGCTGGCACCTTGCATGGTTCCTTTGATTTTAACGTTGGCACCTACGATGGTTTCTTGAGTCTTTTTATCGCGAATTACACCCGACACACTTCCCGTTTGCGCCCAAGCTAAACTATAGGTAAATAGGAATATCAAGAGGAAGAGAATAGACAGTTTTGTTGTTTTCATTTGAAGCAATTTGTTGGGGGATTTTTAAATTTTGCTTTGCAATTGATTTTTCGTGGTGTTAAAACTCCTTTTCCGAAACTAATTTTCCTTTCTCGTCCCAAATCGACCACTTGCTTACTTTCACACCATTGCTATAATACATATCGTAGCGTTTGATTCCATTGGCATCCCAAATAATCCAATTTCCATCTTTGAGGTTATTGCTGTATCGAGCTTCAGAGATTTTATGATTTTGTTCATCCCATAAAATCCACAGACCATGCTTAAGTCCATTTCTATAGGATTTCTGTTCTTTCAGTTGGCCATTTTCAAAATAGGAATAGGAAATACTATCCAATTCGCCGTTTTTGATTTGGTAAACCTCTTTCACTTTTCCGCTAGGGTAGAATTCGGTGTGAACGCCAGTAAAAAGTTGGCGATTTTGGTAATAGATTCCTTTGATAAGCTCAACATCTTGAGCATTAGCCTTATAAGCCCAAAAGGACATAATGGTGGCTGCTAATACAATTAGTAACGTTTTCATTAAATATAGGTTTAGGGAAATGATAGGTAACTTAAGGCAACAAAAAAAGGCAGTATTGAACCGCCTAGTTTCTTAAGAACGCCTCAAAATTAATTGTCAAGGGCAATTTGGATGATTGAAGTTTGATTGGCCGAAAGAATCAAGTTGTTGAGTACGTTTTCGGTGTAAGAAACCATGCTTACTTTGATGGTAAAGGTTCCGGCAGTAACATTATCGAAAGCGAAGTTTCCATCAAAATCGGAGTAAACCACTTGGTCGGTTCCTTCAATTTTCACAGAAACACCAGCGAGAGGCTCACCTGTGCTTTTGTCGATGATTTTACCTTGGATGGAAGTAACGTTTGCTGATTCAACGGTGGTAACTGTGGCTAAAGTTCCGGTTGCCATTAATTGAGCAGTTCCAAACATCATGAATACAAGGGCTAAAGCTAAAATCTTTTTCATAGTATGTTTTACAATTTTAATATGCGGCAAAATAACAGCGTTTTGGAGGCGCTCATGTTATCCTAGTCTTATGACTTCTTTAGCGAATTGTTACTGCTATGTTACCTAAATGTTAAGTGCGAATGTAAAAACTTCAATTTGAAAAACTGCTTTTTACCTGTGCTTTATCCCTTTAGATGTTGCAATATTAATACCTTTGTGCTTTCGTTTTAAAATTTGTAAAAATTTAATTTCTACCCCTATGAAAAACGTATTTACCCCTCGATTTGCATTCCTGCTTTTGGCTTTAGGCTTCCTAGCATCCTGCGATCGTGGACTTATCCAAAAACCTACCATGACCTATCCAGAAACAAAAAAAGTGGACACCGTTGATCTTTACTTCGGAACCGCTGTCGCCGACCCTTACCGTTGGCTCGAAAACGACACCTCCCTCGAAACCAGCCAATGGGTTGATGCCGAAAACAAAGTTACCCAAGACTATCTTAACCGCATTCCATTCATTACTGCCATGAAAAGCCGACTCGAAAAACTTTGGAATTATCCCAAATATGGTTTGCCCTTTAAAAAAGGTGATTTTTGGTATTTTTATAAAAATGATGGACTGCAATCGCAAAGTGTGCTTTACCAGCTAACCGACCTCAATGCACAACCCGTTCTCTTTATCGACCCTAATAAGTTCTCTGACGATGGCACCACCAGCCTTGCGAGCCTCAGCTTCTCCAAAGATGGTAAATACTGTGCTTATGCCATTTCTGTTGGCGGAAGCGACTGGAACGAAATATTTGTGATGGATGTAGCCACCAAAACTTTGCTCAGCGATCACATTCAATGGGTTAAATTCAGTGGCATCAGCTGGCTCGGCAATGGCTTTTATTACGCACGATTCCCCGAACCCAAAGAAGGCGAGAACCTCAAGGTAAAAAACCTTGGCCAAATGGTATATTTGCATCAAGTGGGCACCGAACAGTCTGCCGATCAGCTAATTCACCATGACCCACAACATCCCGAACGCATGTGGTGGGTGGGGGCTTCCGAAGACGAACGCTTTTTGATTATGGGCGGGGAAGATCCTGGGTTCAGAGGCAATGCACTTTGGTATAAACCCGTGGGAGCCAAAATCTGGACCACCGTGACTTCAACCTACGAAAATCAAATGCAACTCTTTGGAAATATAGGAGATACCCTTTATTTCAAAACTAATGAAAATGCTCCCAACAACAAAATTTTTGTGATCAATGCCAAAGACAAAACTCAAAAACGCATTGAAATTGTGGCTGAAAAAACCGACGTTATGGAAGGTGCAGCCATCGAAAAGAAACACCTTATTACCTATTATCTACATGATGCAGCATCCCAGGCTTTTGTACATTTCCCCGACGGAAAAATAAAACATCAGGTAAATTTGCCCGGCATTGGCACCCTTTCCGAAATTCAAGGCGACGAATCGGGCGATAACCTTTTCTATGGATTTGCCAGCTTTACCATTCCTAACCTAAGCTACAAATACGATTTGGAGAAGAACACTTCAGAACTTTATCGCAAATCGGAATTGGATTTTGACATGAATGATTATACCACTGAGCAAATTTTCTTCACCAGTAAAGATGGCACCAAGGTTCCTATGTTTCTTGTTTACAAAAAAGGAATGGAGCTCAATGGGAAAAATCCTACCATGCTTTATGGTTACGGCGGATTTAACATCAGCCTTACCCCTGGCTTCAGCGTCGATCGACTGTTGTGGTTGGAGCAGGGAGGCATTTATGTACAAGTAAGCTTAAGAGGTGGCGGAGAATATGGCGAAGCTTGGCACGAAGCAGGAACCAAACTCAATAAGCAAAATGTTTTTAACGATTTTATTGCAGCCGCAGAATATTTGATTGAACACAAATACACCTCCAGCGATTTCCTCGCCATCAATGGCCGCTCCAA
>DZDC01000085.1:5881-9357 GCA_022736595.1 Draconibacterium orientale
GCAGACCACGACGATCGGGTGTTTCCTGCCCATTCGTTTAAGTTTGCTGCCCGTTTACAAGCCGCTCACAAAGGTGAAAATCCTGTTCTCATCCGCATCGATAAAAATGCAGGACATGGCGCTGGAAAACCCACCGAAATGATCATTCAAGACAAAGTGGATCAGTGGGCTTTTGCATTTTACGAAATGGGAATTACACCACAGTTTAAAAACGAAAAGAAATAACGCATGACCCCATTTTGGATACTGGTAACCTTAGGGCTTTATACTTTAATGCTTTTTGTTTTTGGATATTTTACCTCGCGTAAAGCCAATAACGACAGCTTCTATCGTGCCAATGGGCAGGCACCATGGTATTTGGTGGCTTACGGCATGATAGGAGCCTCCCTCTCGGGGGTTACCTTTATCTCCATTCCTGGAGCAGTGGGTAATAGCCACTTTAGCTACCTCATGGTTGTTTTTGGGTATTTGGTGGGTTATGCGGTCATCATCAAAGTATTGCTTCCTCTTTACTACAAACTTCAACTTACCACCATTTACAGCTACCTTGAGCAGCGTTTTGGGTTTTGGAGCTATAAAAGTGGAGCCTCTTATTTTCTACTCAGTCGGTTGATAGGAAGTTCCTTTCGCATGTTTCTGGTGGTAATGGTTTTGCAAAATTTTGTGCTCGATTACTATCATATTCCTTTTGCATTTTCAGCTTTTGGTTTCGTGGCTATCATCATCATTTACACCTTTAAAGGAGGCATCAAAACCATCGTATGGACTGATACCTTGCAAACTACTTTCATGCTAGCATCAGTGGTTATAGCCTTTATCTTAATTGCTCAAGGACTTGGTCTCAACTTTATGCAACTCATTGATAAAGTAATGGATAGCTCCTATTCACAAGTAATCATCACCGATGTGGGAAGTCCATGGCATTTTGCCAAACAGTTTCTGAGCGGGATGTTTATCACCATTGTAATGACGGGATTGGATCAGGATATGATGCAAAAAAACTTGAGCTGCCGCAATCTATCCGATGCTCAAAAAAACATGAAATGGCTTAGCATTTCGCTTTTGCCCATCAATTTAATCTTCCTTTTTCTCGGAGCTTCGCTGTATATTTTTGCCGCTCAAAAAGGACTAACCCTACCCGCTAAGCCCGATATGCTCTTTCCCATGGTGGCCTTTGAACATTTGGGGACTGTGAGTGCGGTGATATTTGTAATAGGCATCATAGCAGCAGCTTTTAGCTCTGCCGACAGCGCAATGACCGCCCTCACCACCAGTCTAAGTGTGGATATAATAGGTATTGAAAAAAACCACAAGCTCAGCCTACAACAAAAAATAAGACAACGCAAGCTACTGCATTTATTGGTGGCTTTGGCTACTTTAGGCATGATCATCCTTTTTGGCAGTTTAAACAAAGACTCGGTCATCAACGAGCTCTTTAAAATTGCAGGCTTCACTTACGGACCCCTGTTGGCACTTTTTGGATTTGGGCTTTTTAGCCGACGCCAAATCAGAGATCGATGGGTTCCTATGGTTGTAATTATAAGCCCATTGTTGGCATTTTTAATACACGAGATGGCTCCCGCCTGGGGCTATACTTTTGGTTTTGAAATATTACTGGTAAACGGTTTTATCAATTTTATTGGGCTCTATTTAATCAGTCGTAGGGCATCAGCCTAATTTTTACGTCTTATTGCTTAATGTTAAGCAAAATGCTGTGTAATGCAATGCGATAGATTGATTATCCCAATGGAGGGAATGGTTATCTTCGTGAAGCCTTTTGTCTAAACCTAGTTTACAGAATTCTAAACCAATAATAACCAATAAAACCAATTTTATATGCCCTACAAATTGAGTCCCAATCCGCTGGTATCCTACCTCGAAAAGGACACCCTCCAATTCACCAAAAAAGATTTACTGGTTTACATCGCCGACCACGATATTCAACACATCAATTTTCATTATGTGGCAGAAGATGGCCGACTTAAGACCTTAAATTTTATCATCAATTCAAAGCAACATGCCGACGATTTACTTAGTGCTGGCGAAAGGGTGGATGGCAGCAGTTTGTTTTCGCATATTCAAGCTGGAGAAAGCGACTTGTATGTGATTCCACGGTATCGCACTGCTTTTGTGAATCCTTTTAGCGAAATTCCGAGCCTCGACCTGCTTTGCACCTTTTTTACCAAAGAAGGGCTGCCTCTAGCCAGTGCTCCTAACTTCATCCTTCAAAAAGTGAATGCCAAATTGAAGGAAGAAACCGGATTTGAATTTCATGCTATGGGCGAGTTGGAATATTATGTGATTAGCGATCACGAAAATTTGTTTGAAGCGGTGGATCAAAAAGGCTATCACGAATCGTTCCCATATAATAAGATGGAGCATTTCCGCACCGAAGCCATGTCGTTGATTGCCAGTTGTGGTGGCCAAATAAAATATGGTCATAGCGAGGTAGGTAATTTTGTGATGGATGGAAAAAACTATGAGCAAAACGAAATCGAATTTCTACCCTGCCCAGCGGAACAAGCTGCCGATCAACTTATTATAGCCAAATGGATACTGCGTCAGTTGGCGTATCGCTATGGAGTAACGGTGACATTTGCCCCCAAAATCACCACAGGAAAAGCAGGCAGCGGGCTTCATATTCACACCAAATTGGTAAAGGATGGCGAGAATGTAATGATCGAAAACGGCAAATTGAGCGATGTAGCGCGCAAAGCCATTGCGGGATATTTGAGCCTTGCCCCTAGCCTCACGGCCTTTGGCAATACCAACCCCACTAGCTATTTTCGCTTGGTACCGCACCAAGAAGCTCCCACCACCATTTGCTGGGGCGACCGCAACCGCAGCACCTTGGTACGTGTACCTTTGGGCTGGATCGGAAAAGCCGATATGGCGCACATTGCCAATCCTTTGGAAGAAAAATCATCCCGCGATTTCAGCTTTAAACAAACGGTGGAATACCGTGCTGCCGATGGTTCGGCCAACGTTTACCTTCTAATGGCAGGATTGGCCTTTGCCGCACTCCACGGTCTGCAAATGGGAAATGCATTGGATATGGCTCAAAAGAAATATGTGGACATCAACATCTTCGACGACACCAAAAAAGCCGCCCAACTCGACACCTTACCCGACAGCTGCGTGGCTAGTGCCCAAGCCCTTGAACTTCAAAAAGAGCTTTTATTGAAGTACAACCTCTTTACTCCCGACCTTTTAGACAACATCATACGCAAGCTAAAATCCTATAACGACCTCAACCTTCGGAAGGAAATTGCAGGCGACGAACAAAAACTTAAAGCGCTGGTTGACAAAAATATTCATTGCGGATAAGCCCATTAACACGGCCTAAAATAAAAAATCCTTACCAAGACTGGTGAGGATTTTTTTTTTTGCATTAGATGTAAAACATGAAAAATTAATTTCTAAATTAGTGGCGAGAAAAAAAATTGGAGCGCGTAGCCCCTAGGGCAATTCACAGA
>DZDC01000224.1 GCA_022736595.1 Draconibacterium orientale
AAGCTATAGTTGTATCTTAAGCCGGTATTCACGCCCATATCACCATTGGGATCAAAGGGCATATAGATTCCCACTTCAGGGGCAAATCCAAAATCCCACACTCGGTCTTCGAATTGGTAACGTCCAATTTGCACATAGGTATCGTTTAGGACTGCACCAATATTAACGCCCAAATAGGGTTTGATGAAATAATTTCCAAAAGGGTAATAGTGTGCATTGCCATACATCGAAAAATTATAATAAGTGGTGGCACCTACTCCTGTAATGGTTCCATTATCAAAACCAAATGTTTGTCTTTCTCTTTGTTCGTAAAAGGCAGTCCAGCCCATAGAACCTCCTAATGAAATATATTCACTTACGAAATAGCGTCCATCTAAACTAAAACCTCGATAGGAAGGTACTGAAAGGAAATTCTTAAAGTTACCAACACCCCATCCTAAGTTGTAATTTATATTAAAAACGCCAGCCGGAAGAAGGTAGTCTTCATCAAAATCGATGCTATCGATGGTCATAGGATTGCGAATGGCCTTACTGGGATTTTCGGTAGCAAAGGTAGAAATACTTATTATAAAAAGTAATCCAATTAAGTATATATTTTTGATTTTCATAATATTATAATTTATTGCTTTTTAAGATAAGGTGAATTTACAAAAGCTTCATTGATGCCTTTCTTTACACGAGAGACATCGTCGGTATATCCCACTAGGCCACTTACAAAAGCATGCCAAACAAACTTAATTTCAGGAACGTTGGTATCTTCAGGATCGATGGGATGTGTTTCCATATAATCGATAAAATCGTTTACAGATTTTCCATCAGCCATTTCAATCATTAAAGTTCCGGTTTGGTAGGTCACAGAAGTGTATCCATAGTAAGGATAATAAGGATAATAACCTCCATAATATCCGCCATATCCATACCAATAACCAGGATATCCCCACCAATAACCAGGGTAATAATAGTAGTCGGTTTGTTCATTGAGTGTTGCAACAAGATTTACCGCAAAGTCACAATCTTGGATTGAGTTAGCCTCATTATAACCCATGGCAACATATTGTTTTCTTACTTCTTCTCTCATTTGGCTTGAAGCACCATTAGGTCCGTAAAATTTAGTCCAACTATCATCGTTTTTTTCAATGTAATCGCTAATTAAAGCCACAGAATCTCTCAAATAGAAAGTGCCATAGATTTGAAAATTAAAGGTTTTGTCGTAATAAGTAACAGTAAGGTCATAGTCATCGGTCGAATAAGAATCATCCTTATAACAACTGCTTAAGGGAAGTAGTAAAACTGCAGTTAAAAGGATTAAAAATGCATTTAATTTTTTCATAAATGTAAGTTAATAAGTGTTAATAATCGTTAGTTTAATTTCCAATTTTAAATACTAAACCACCCAAAAATGAAAATTGGAGGATAGGGCTATAAGTTGAAACACCAGCGCTTACGCCACCTGATCCAATGTATAAACTTCCTCCAAGATTGGTCAATGGGAAATTCATGCTTGCTTGTCCTCTGATTCCAATGTGTTTGTTAAAAAACACCTTAAAACCTGCATCTAATCCCATGGCAAATTTGGTAACGCTGTTGGT
Source organism: Draconibacterium orientale (assembly GCA_022736595.1). Classification (GTDB taxonomy): domain Bacteria; phylum Bacteroidota; class Bacteroidia; order Bacteroidales; family UBA1556; genus UBA6267. Next base: position 1,590 of record DZDC01000224.1, read on the forward strand.
GTAGCCATCAGGAAAGGCTAAGGTTACTCCACCTAACTTCATACCCGTAAAAAGCTGTACTCTTTCATTGGGATTGACCATACGATAACCGCCCAACATATAATAGTGCATGGATGCAGGAACGTCAATGGTAAGAGCGTAATAATGGCTGTAAGCAGTTACTCTTGAATCTTGGTATGAATAAGATACTTCAACCATATAGGCATTGTCAACAACATAACTTATTCCGCCACCGTAATTTACACCTTGATGCAACTTGGCGCTTCCACCGTAAATAGGAATTTGATCTGTAAAGGTATATCCTGAGAATCCAAACAATTCAGTATGCTGCGAATAGCCTGCGATACTCATAATAAATACTGTAAATAGAAGGAAAGTTTTCTTCATAAAATTGAATTTAG
>DZDC01000008.1 GCA_022736595.1 Draconibacterium orientale
TCAACAATATAGTTGAATCTTAAATCTATTGTAACTTTTTGTCATGTACTAAGTTAAAAAATACTCATTTCGGCTATATCTTATTGAAATTTTATATATATATCGGCATTGACCATTGTAAAATTATATTTTAGTTTGGAATAAATTATAATTACAATTGGTATAACTTTGCAATCTTTTATTTAAAACTATGTTTTCAGTTATTATCATATTTCTTGGGGTGTTGATCACTGCAATTGTAATTGAGCGCATACACTTGAGCGAAAAATCGCTTCGGTTATTGTTGGCGTTTAGTGGAGCTTTTATTCTTACCCTAACCTTTACCCATATTATTCCAGAGATTTTTTCGACACCCCAAGCCTCCATTCATGATCATTCAATAGTGCAAAATCACGACCATAATCCATTGGAGTTCAATTTTGGCTACTTAGTTTTGGTTGGGTTTTTTCTGCAAATTTTAATTGAACGCATTTCGGGAGGCGCCGAACATGGACACGGACATTGTGACGATTCAGATCATCAACACCCAATAAAAGTACCGCCATTGGCATTGCTAGCAGGCATTAGTTTACACGCTTTTTTTGAAGGGATGCCCTTTGGAAATATCTTTTCATCGCATTCGAGCTTGCAAAATAGTTTATTGATTGGCATTGTATTACACAATATCCCCATTACCATTGTATTAATGGGCCTTTTTCTCAACTCTGGCCTTTCAAGAGTTCGATCCTATTTCTTGATATTGATTTTTGCCCTTATGACACCTATAGGAGCAATAGTAACGACTTTAGGTTTTGAGCTTTCCAGTGTTGATGTTGGTACTTTTTATAAAGCAATTATGGCGATAGTGGTAGGTATATTTTTACATATTTCCACAACCATTCTGTTTGAATCAAATTCCAATCATCGGTTCAATGTGTATAAATTTGCTACCATTCTCCTGGGTTCTGTGGCTGCAATTTTAACTTCATTGATTCAATAAATTATAAAAATTATATTTTAAGTAATTAATTACCTAAATTAAAAATTTTATTACTTTTGAAAAGTTTTTTAAAAGCCAAATTCAGTTGCTGTGTTTTACGCAGTATGAAAATGGTATTTTATATTTTGTTAGGGGGAATGCCTGCTGCTTGTCAGCAGGCGTTTTTTATAAGGGATATGAAAATTGAATTCCCTTAAAAAGGGTGCCATAAACAGGAATTGCTTTTAGCTTGCACCGATCCTGATTCACAACAAATTTTCCGATGGCGAAACCCAAAGCAGCACCAACTACCACATCACTAGTCCAATGGTTTTGAGAATAAACTCTTGAAAATGCTTCTAGGGATGCAAGGCTGTACAAGGTAATGGGTACCCAAAGATGGTCTTTGTAGTGGGAGCCTAAAACCGAAGCAAAAGTAAAGATCATAATGGTATGGCCAGAGGCAAAAGAAGTGTGCGAAAAGTCGTGGGTAATGGGGCCATCCCAAATATGAGCATCCATTTGAGGACTTTGGAAGGGGCGCACTCTATGGGTGAGATGCTTTATTACAGTAATTGTAATGCCACTATAAAGGCTCGCCTGCACAAAGTCGAATGCAACTGCCTTTGATTTGTCGTTTTTAAAGAATACTCCTTGCAAGTAAATGGCTCCAACAATTGGAATAGTATAATACATCTTGCCCAAAGGATCGAAGAAATAGGTATTCCATTGATCCATAGTTTTGTTTTGATGTTTCTTGAAATAGGTGCTGATTTGTGAGTCGAAATAAAAAAGCGTTAAGGTAGAAGCCATAACGGTACTAGCCGCAATGGCTTCTTTGTTGTCCCATCGGCTTGGTGAGGTAATAAGTTTAGGGTAATCAATGGCAAGATGACGAAAATAATCACGATCTAATTTACAATGGGTACTATCTTGAGCTTCAATATTTTGTGTTTTTAAAAGCAGGGATAGCAGAAGTAAGAAAGGAAATAATATTGCTTTTAAAGATATCATTTTTCAAACTGCTTAGCCTCATTCCAAAAAACGTCCATTTCAGAAAGTGTCATATCTTTAATGTTTCGACCTTGTTCGGCAGCTCTATTTTCTATATGCTGAAAGCGTTTCACAAATCGTTTATTAGTTCGTTCTAGGGCTTCATCGGCATTGACACCTATAAATCTACCGTAATTAATTAATGCAAAAAGCAAATCTCCAAATTCATGTTCAATTTTTGAATGATCTTTAGATTGATTTACTTCAAATTGAAGTTCTTGAATCTCTTCGTTGACTTTATCCCACACTTGACTCACATTTTCCCAGTCAAAACCCACTCCACGCACTTTTTCCTGAATTCGAATGGCTTTGATAAGTGGAGCCATAGATTCAGGAACCCCACCTAAAACAGATTTTTTACCTTCCGCTAATTTAATAATTTCCCAATTTCGTTTGACGTCTTCGTCGTCACTAACTTCAACGTCACCATAAATATGGGGGTGACGACGTATTAGTTTTTCGCTTATGCCATCGAGCACCTCAGTCATATCAAAGGCATTGAGCTCTTTCCCAATTTTAGCGTAGAAAACCAAATGAAGCATCAGATCTCCCAATTCTTCCTTAACCCCCTGAAGATCGTTTTTTAGAATTGCATCAGAAAGTTCGTAAGTTTCTTCAATGGTTAAATATCTTAGACTTTCGATGGTTTGTTTCATGTCCCAAGGACAACCTTTTCGAAGGTCGTCCATAATGTTGAGTAGTCTTTCGAAGGCGACCAGTCGAGGATCAGAATTGCTCATGGATTTTGATTTAATATGATTTGGCAAAAACAACCAAGCCTTTTGAAGGGTTTCCACTGTAAACACATTGGCCAGGGGTCGATTGGTTGTAATCCAAGGGAATCAAGCGTATGGTGGCTTTAGTTTCGTCTTTGATTTTCTCTTCAGTTTCCGAAGTTCCATCCCAATGAGCCTTGATGAAACCACCCTTATTTTCAAGAACGCTTTTAAACTCCTCCCATGAATTTACCTCGGTAATATTAGCTTCGCGATGGGTTAATGCCTTATTATATAAATTATTTTGGATATCATCAAGCAAATCAATAATGGTTTTCTCAAGATCATTTATTGATGTTACCGACTTGGTTAGATTATCGCGACGGGCAAGTTCCACCGTTTGGTTTTGAATATCGCGAGGCCCAATGGCAATGCGCAATGGAACACCTTTATACTCCCATTCGGCAAATTTATAACCAGGTTTTTGGGTGTCTCTATCGTCAAGTTTAACTCTGATGCCATATCTTTCGAGCTGAGCTTTAATTTCCCTTCCTTTTCCTACTACCGTTTCAAATTCTTCGTCGCTCTTGTAAATAGGAACTATAACTACTTGATAAGGAGCAAGTTTTGGAGGAATTACTAATCCGTTATCATCGCTGTGAGTCATTACCAAGGCTCCCATTAAGCGAGTGGAGACGCCCCATGACGTTGCCCAAACGTATTCTTGTTTGTTTTCTTTACTTAAAAATTTTACATCAAAAGCCTTGGCGAAATTTTGTCCAAGAAAGTGTGAAGTTCCAGCCTGCAATGCTTTGCCATCTTGCATCAAGGCTTCGATGCAATAGGTCTCAATGGCGCCAGCAAATCTTTCGTTTTCAGATTTTACGCCTTGTAACACTGGCATGGCCATAAAGTTTTGAGCGAAAGTTGTGTAAACTCCAAGCATTTTAATGGCTTCTGCTTCAGCTTCTTTACGAGTAGCATGAGCAGTATGTCCTTCTTGCCAAAGGAATTCAGCAGTGCGAAGAAAAAGGCGGGTACGCATTTCCCAACGAACCACATTCGCCCATTGGTTTACAAGAATCGGTAGGTCGCGCCAACTTTGAACCCACTTACGATAGGTATCCCAGATGATGGTTTCACTGGTGGGTCTCACGATGAGTTCTTCTTCAAGCTTTGCATCTGGATCAACCACAATGCCCTTGCCCGATTCATCAGTTTTGAGCCTATAATGAGTTACTACCGCACATTCTTTAGCAAAGCCTTCAACGTGTTTAGCTTCCTTACTAAAAAAGGATTTTGGAATAAAAAGCGGGAAATATGCGTTAACGTGTCCTGTGTCTTTAAACATTTTATCTAAAGCAGCTTGCATCATTTCCCAAATGGCGTATCCATAAGGTTTTATAACCATGCAGCCGCGCACCGCTGAGTACTCTGCTAAGTCAGCTTTAATTACAATATCATTGTACCATTGTGAATAATCTTCGTCTCGGGTAACTAAATCTTTGGCCATGTTTTTGGTATAATATTTGTATAAAATAAGAAATTCAAAATTAGACTGCAAAGGTAATAATATTCAACATGATAAACAGATACATACTCAAAATTGGAGGCCATAATATGAAAACAACAGTAAAATTATTTAGTATGCTAATTATAAGCATATTATTGTATGGTTGCAGTGCAACGTATTCAAGCAACGCTCCTTTAGATGATGCCTATTATAACCCGTACGAAAAGGGGCAACCATCGTCAAAACCTATTCATAAAAGGGCTAATACTACTGATAACCAAATGGTAAATGGCCAGCAGGCAGAGCAGTCGATTGCCGATTCATCCTATTACTATGAAAATGGAGCTGGAAGGGATAATGCTGAAGGAAATAGCTATGATGAATATACAGATTATAGTTACTCCACCCAAATTCAAAGGTTTTATAGCGATGATTACTATGGCCAAGATTATTATTACGAAGATTATTATGGATATCCAGTAGAACAAGTAAGGTATTACCCTAGTTATTATGATTATGGTTGTGGTTGGAGCTTTGGCTGGAGTTTTTATATGGGCTGGGGCTATCCCTATTATGGCTATCCTTCTTACGGTTATCCTTATTATGGTTATCCTTATTATAATGATTATTGGTATGGATACAATGATGGCTACTACGATGGCTATAATGATGGCTATTATGGATCCGATTACAGACCAGGGAATAATACCTACTATGGTCCTCGAAATGCCAATTCAAGTGGGGGCTCTTCAGGCGATAGAGCTCCAGTTACCAACAATATGACACCCGGCAGTCGTGGGGCTAACTTAGCTTCAGGTACAGTGGTGAAATCTAATGGAGGAGGTCAGGGAGCAACAACTCCAAGTGGAACTCGACAAGGAGTAGCAAGTAGTAATAGCTCGAACCCAAATTTATCAACTTCAGCAGTGGTAAGTGGAAGCTCAGTTAGCCAATCAGCTAATGTTAGTGGAGCTTCTCTCTCCACAGGACAAACACCAAATCCTGGTTTTAATGTATCATCTACCGATAGACAACCTATGCAAAAACCAGTAAATGTTCAAAATCAACAAAGCAACGTTTCTTCAAACTATAGCAATGGAAGCTCGTCAAGTCCTGCTAATGGGGGAGCACAGAGGTCTAATCCTGCATTTCAAAAGACTTACTCGAAGCCCGTGCAGCAAGTGGATAGAAATGCAGTAAGAACTCCAACCTCTGCGCCACGGACCACTGCCACCAATAGTCCGGTGACTTCAAGCAATCAAAATTCGAGACCAGCATATCAAAATAGTACAGATCATGTGAATCAAGCCAATCAGGTGAGTCAAAATAGAAGTTATACCCCAGCTCGTTCAAATTCAAATCAACGACCAACGAACCAATCACCTGATAGAGCTAATAGTTCAAGTTCTCAATCCAAACCACAAAGTGGAAATTCGTCCAACAACAACACTCGTTCCTATACTCCATCTCGAAGTTCTTCAAACAGCAATTCAAGTCCTGCAGCTAGCTCTCCAAGCAGGTCTTCTTACTCCTCTCCATCTTCAAGTTCGAGTAACAGTTCGTCGAGTAGCTCTAGACCTAGCTCAAGCGGATCAAGCTCATCTTCAGGTAGGTCAAGTAGTTCACAGGGAGGTGGTTCAGGGGCTCCCAGAGGGAGATAGGTATAGTTTTTATTTACAAAATTGAAAAAGGAGTAAAGATGAAAAAGATAGTTTTATTAGGATTAATTATGCTTAACATGTTGAGTAGCTTTGCTCAGAATGAAGTGGATGTGTTAAGATATTCAGAGTATAAAATTGGCGGTACTGCAAGGTCTCTTGGAATGGGAACTGGTATTGGTTCCATGGGAGCTGATTTTACCAGTTTATGGATTAATCCCGCGGGGTCAGGCTTGTATCGTAAAAATGAATTGGTAATTACTCCCACCATCTACTTTTCTAATGTGGATGCAGTATTAAATAATTATAAGAGCGATGGATTTAAGGATAATTTCAACTTAAATAATGTAGGTATTGTTTTAACATCTCCTACTGGAAATACGAATGGCGTTAAGTTTGTTCAATTTGCTTTTGGTCTCAATAGAACCAATAATTATAATCAGCTTATTAGCATTGATAATATGAATAATACCTCGTCATTAATGACGGATTATCAGGTAAATTCTTATGGATTATACCCCGATCAACTGGATGCTTTTGGAAGTGACTTGGCGTGGTACAATTTTTTATTAGAAGATACCGTACGCGATATTTATGGAAATTTGGCTTATACCAGTCCTTTAGCAAGTGGGGGTGTATATCAACAATTGAGGAAGGATGTATGGGGAAGCGTCAATGAAATGGTGATTAGCAGTTCTCTTAATTTTAATGATGTTTTGTATTTAGGGGGTGGAATTGGAATTCCATTCTCTCGCTATTTTGAAGAATCTACTTATACTGAATCGGACCCAAATTATCAAATTGCAGATTTTGATCATTTTGTTTTAAATCAATACCTCGAAACTCATGGTTCTGGATTTAACTTTAAACTGGGAATGATTTTTAGACCCACTGGTTTTCTTAGGGTTGGGTTTAGTTATCATTCGCCTACTTGGTATAGTATGAGTGATTATTACCACTCAAAACTTACGCGCCATTGGGAAGATCGTCATACCACCTTTAAAAATTCGCCTGAAGGTTTTTTTGATTATAGTATAAGAACACCAATGAAAATTATTGGTAGCACAACCATTACCCTTTTTAAGAAACTCATTATTTCGGCTGATGTGGATTATATAAATTATTCAAACGCCAACTTAAGTGCTCCATTTACTGATTATAGTGATGCAAACGAGCAAGTTAGAGCCATCTATTCGGGAGCGGTTAATATTAGAGGTGGAGCAGAATATGCATGGAAAAATACGAGATGGAGATTGGGCTTGGCGCACTATGATAGTCCGTATGAAAGCGGAGTTAACGATGCGAGCCGAATGGTATATTCTGGTGGCTTAGGTTATGTTTATCGCGATTACTTTTTTGATATGGCTTTTGCCTATAGTGACAAAACCGAAGATTATTATATGTACGACAGTAGATTAATTGATCCTGCTTCATTAAATACTACTGAATATAGAATACTAATTACAGCAGGAGTTAAGTTTTAGAGGCCTTACGTTATAAAAAAAGCGGTCATTCACAAAGAATAGACCGCTTTTTTTATTGAAATAATTCGCCTAAGCACCATGGCAATGTTTGAATTTTTTTCCACTTCCACAAGGACATAAATCATTACGACCTACCTTCTTTTCTTTTATAATAGGTTGGGTAACTTGTTGTTCCTGAGTTTGATGGCCAAATTTATTTGGATCGGCTGATGGTTCAGAGGATCTGCCAACCTCGGTGCGGCCTGCGGTAAGTTTAGATATGTCAAAAGAAGCGGGTTTAAATGTCGATTGAATTTGAACTTCTTTGTTTGCTACCAAATCGCATTTGATTAAGAATGAAATAATCTCTCTGTTGATTCTTTGCATCATGAGTTTAAAGAGCTCGAATGATTCAAATTTGTATATCAATAATGGATCTTTTTGCTCATAGGATGCATTTTGTACCGATTGTTTCAGTTCATCCATTTCGCGTAAATGCTCCTTCCAAGCGTTGTCAATAACCTTAAGTACCACCGTTTTTTCGATGGCGGTAATTACTTCTCTACCCTGAGTATTAACAGAACGCTCGAGGTTGGCAACTATATCCATTTGTTTAACACCATCAGTAAGTGGAATGGCAATATTTCGGTATTGATTGTTTTGAGCGTTGTAAACAGTTTCGATTACAGGAAGGGTATTTTTGCTAATCCTATTTGATTTAAGTACATAGTTGTTATAAGCTAAATCAAATATTTCTTGGGTCATCTTATCTGCCTTATTTTGAAAAAATGTTTTGGAATCATAAGGTGATTCAATTCCCAGGTTCCTGATAAGGTCAATGGTAAATGAGTCGAAGTCTCGATTAGAAATATGTTCGTTAACAATGCTTTCGCTCAAATCATAAATCATATTACTCACGTCCATGGCGAGGCGTTCACCATTTAAAGCATGGTTACGTTTTTTGTAAATTACCTCTCTTTGAGCATTCATCACATCGTCATATTCCAGCAATCTTTTGCGTATTCCAAAGTTGTTTTCTTCAACTTTCTTTTGCGCTCTTTCGATGGATTTTGAAATCATACTGTGCTGAATCACTTCCCCTTCTTTCAGTCCCATGCGATCCATGATGGATGCAATACGTTCTGAACCAAATAATCGCATTAAATTATCTTCCAAAGAGACATAGAATTGAGAGCTACCTGGATCCCCTTGACGCCCTGAACGACCTCTAAGCTGACGATCGACGCGACGTGATTCGTGGCGTTCGGTACCGATGATGGCTAAACCGCCGGCTTCTTTTACCCCTTGCCCAAGTTTTATATCCGTTCCCCGGCCAGCCATATTGGTAGCTATGGTAACTGTACCCGCTTGACCCGCCTCAGCAACGATATCAGCCTCCTTTTGGTGAAGCTTAGCATTGAGTACATTGTGTTTGATATTTTGAAGTTTGAGCATTCTGCTGAGAAGTTCCGAAATTTCGACAGAGGTGGTTCCAATGAGCACGGGTCGGCCCGCTTTAACCAAGTCCACGGTTTGATTGATTACCGCATTGTATTTTTCGCGCATGGTTTTGTAAACCAAATCTTGTTCATCAGCACGCTTGATGGGTTTGTTGGTAGGAATCACAGTGACATCTAATTTATAAATGTCCCAAAGTTCTCCCGCTTCTGTTTCAGCTGTACCCGTCATCCCAGCAAGCTTATGGTACATCCTGAAGTAGTTTTGTAAGGTTATGGTAGCGTAAGTTTGAGTGGCAGCTTCTACCTTAACGTTTTCTTTAGCTTCTATGGCTTGGTGCAACCCATCGCTGTATCGACGACCTTCCATAATACGGCCAGTTTGCTCATCAACAATTTTTATTTTATTATCGATAATTACATATTCAACATCCAACTCAAAAAGGGTATAGGCTTTAAAAAGTTGGTTCATAGTGTGAACGCGCTCGGTTTTAATGCTATAGTCTTGGATGAGCTTGCTTTTTAACTCAGATTTATCAAGTGTATTTGCCGTTGAAGCATCTATTTCGTTCAATGAATTTGCCATATCGGGGAGGATATAAAACTGAGGATCGCCTGTCATCTCAGTAATAATATCGATTCCTTTATCGGTAAGTTCTATTGAATTGTGTTTTTCATCGATAACAAAATAGAGATGATCATCGATAAGATGCATGTGCTTATTTTGTTCGGCCATGTAGAAGTTTTCAGTCTTTTGCATGCCTACTTTAATACCCGGTTCCGATAGAAATTTAATTAAAGCTTTATTTTTAGGAAGGCCTCTGTAAGCTCTAAAAAGCTTAGTGAATCCTTCTTTTTGGTGTTCTTTATCTTCGCTAGCAATAAGTTTTTTTGCTTCTGCAAGAAGTTGAGTAACCAACTGTTTTTGAACTGCAAAAACTCTTTGAACATAGGGTTTAAGTTGGTCAAATTCTTGGAGATCGCCTTTGGGTGTTGGCCCAGAAATAATAAGGGGAGTTCGGGCATCATCAATAAGTACCGAATCAACCTCATCAACTATTGCGTAGTTGTGCTTACGTTGTACCAACTCAGATTCTTCGGTGGCCATATTGTCGCGGAGGTAATCGAAACCAAATTCGTTATTGGTACCATAAGTAACATCAGCAAGATACGCATTGCGACGGGCTGTGGTGTTGGGTTGATGCTTATCAATACAATCCACGCTTAAGCCGTGAAATTCAAGGAGCATTCCCATCCATTCAGAGTCGCGTTTGGCAAGGTAATCATTAACGGTAACCACATGTACTCCGCGTCCAGGCAAAGCGTTGAGATATAAGGGTAAAGTGCCCACAAGTGTTTTTCCTTCTCCTGTAGCCATCTCAGAAATTTTTCCTTGGTGCAATACTGATCCACCAATCAACTGCACATCATAGTGAACCATATTCCAATAAATCTTTACTCCACCGGCAGTCCAGCTGTTTTCGTAGTAGGCTTTATCATTTTCAATGGTTATATTGTCGAACTTAGTGGCCAATTCTTTGTCGTGATCGGTAGCGGTAACGTCGAGTTTTGCGTTTTCGGTAAATCGTCGAGCGGTTTCTTTTACCACCCCAAAGGCTTCGGGAAGAAGCTGATTCAACTTGTCTTCAATTTTTTCTTTGGTTTGCTCTTCAAGGTGGTCAATTTGTTTCCAAATTTCATCTTTTTGAACGATATTCAGATCAGGTTTGTTTAGAATTTCGTTTCGTAAGGACTGTATTTCTTCGTTTTCTGAGAGGATGTGTTGTTGAATTTGGCTTCTAAAATCCATCGTTTTAGCTCTTAATTCATCATTGCTTAGTTTTTGTAAACTACTTTCAAAGCTACGAATTGAATTTACTAAGGGCAATAAGCTTTTGATATCCTTTTCGGATTTGGTAGTGAAAAACTTGGTAAGAAATTGTAACATAATAAAGAATATAAGGGTTTACAGGGTAGCGTGCAAATATTGGGCTTTATTCAAATTGCTATGAATAAAGCTTCAATTCGCAATAAATCAACTGTTTAAATACATGTCAATAAGGCAGAGAATAAAAATAAAAGGGACTTACGCCCCTTTTTTAATTCTTCGATTAATATTCATCTTCGTGAAAGAAGAAGTCATCTTTAGTTGGATAGTCGGGCCAGATGTCTTCAATACTTTCATATTGTTCGCCCTCATCTTCCATTTCTTTTAAATTTTCAATTACTTCCATTGGTGCGCCAGAACGTACTGCATAATCAACGAGTTCTTCTTTTGTGGCTGGCCAGGGTGCATCTTCAATTTTGGATGCAAGTTCTAATGTCCAATACATACTTGAATTTTAGGTTTTCTTAAATTTCGTGCAAAAGTAATTTTTTAATGTTAAAAAACAAATAAAATAATCAACAAGTTAAAATTCAGAAAATCAATAAAATAAATGATTATTTTTTCAGAGGAATCCAAAGAATCTCATCTACGTCAAGGAGTTTAGCTGCATATCGACTGAGGGTAAAGAGATAATCGCTTAGCCTATTCAAGTATTTGATAATCAAATCGTCAGGATTATCATTACTCAAAGTTCGTAAATAAGCTCTCTCGGCTCTTCTGCAAATGGCTCTTGCAATATGAATGTGCGAAACGCTGGGGTGTCCGCCTGGAAGAATAAATGCGGTTAATGGTTTTAAAACTAAGGTCATACGATCGATCTCAGATTCTAAAAATTGAATATCAGTTTCGAATATTTGTGGCATTCTCAGCTGGCTTTCGTAGCTGTTGCAGGCCATAAGCGCCTCAATTACAAAGAGTCGCTCGATGATGATCATCAAGTTTTTCTTGCTCATCAGATCATCGGTAAAATCATAAACCAGTCCTAAATAAGATTTCAGTTCATCCACGGTTCCATAGGCTTCAACCTGTTGATGGTGTTTGGGAACTCTTGTTCCTCCAATGAGGGAAGTCAATCCTTTATCACCGCCTTTTGTATAAATTTTCATTTGCAATTAATTATTTTTTACGTTAAGTAAATCAGGTAGTTAGGGTAGTAATAAATTTGAATACAGTTTTAAATTATTGGGTTTAATTATTAAGAAGTGTTGTTAAGGCACTTATGGGGTTGGCATTGCGAAATTCGCTTTCGGTAAGGCCATCTTTTAATCGAATAATCCTATGAGTGTGTTCGGCAATATTTTCTTCATGGGTTACAATGATAACGGTATTACCATCTTTATGTATCTGTTCAAATAAACCCATAATCTCAATGGATGTTTTTGAATCGAGATTGCCAGTGGGCTCATCAGCCAAAATTATGGAAGGTTTGTTTACCAATGCCCTTGCTACAGCTACTCGTTGGCGTTGACCTCCCGATAATTCGTTGGGCTTGTGGTGCATGCGGTCGGTTAATTGTACTTGGTCCAGTACCTCTTTAGCTCTTTTAATCCGGTCTTGTTTTGAAATACCTGCATATACCAAAGGGAGCATGACATTTTCTAAAGCTGTTGCGCGTGGAAGTAGGTTGAAAGTTTGAAAGACAAATCCAATTTCTTTATTTCTTATTTCGGCAAGTTGATTGTCGGTGAGTTGACTTACAAGATTACCATTAAGAATATAGGTGCCTGAGGTAGGAGTGTCGAGGCATCCTAAGATATTCATTAAGGTCGATTTTCCCGAGCCTGAAGCTCCCATTAAACCAACGTATTCGTTTTTTTGAATTACGAGATTAATTTCTCTCAAGGCCTTTACCACCTGATTTCCAACCTGAAAATACTTTTTTATTGCTTCTAATTCTATGATATTCATCTACTTTTGATTTGGTCTTCAAATTTTGCCAGTCCTAAATGTTAAGTGCAAATATAGGTTTTCCTGTGGAAACTTCTTTATTAATTAGTCTTAAAAACGCAGTTGAAAATGTTGCTTGCTAAATCTCTTATCGAAGCTTATGATTCCAAAATCAAATAAATCGATACTTAGGGTTACTTCTTGAGATTGGTAAATGTCGTTCCATGCTTTGGTCATTTCAGGTGACCAATAAAGATCATCGAAAATAATAAAACCCTGTGCTTCCATTTTGTTCCTAAGAAACTCAAAATATTCAATGGTTGGTTGATAGGAGTGATTACCATCAATAAAAACTAAGTCGGGAGCATCATTTCTAATTTGGTGAAAAGCATCTTTAAACTCTGCAACAATTAATTGAACATTAGCGCAATGATTTTGATTAAAGCAGTTTTGCGCTATCTGAGCAATGGCACTTATTCCTTCGATGGTTTGAATTTTACTTAGGGGATTGGCAAAGGAAAGATATTGGGTCGAAATGCCCAATGAGGTGCCTAACTCAATTATGTTTTTTGCCTCTACAAAAGCACTAAAGTTGGCTAAAAATCGAGCTTTTTTGCGACTGCTCAAGCTGTTTTTTGCAATTTTAGATATACTTTTGGATAAGGGATTGAGATGGGTTCTTGACCCTGCACCAAGATCATGAAATTCAATAATTTGGTGGTTGTTGAGCAGTGAATTTCTACAATTTATAATTGGACTTTCGTTAAAATCAACAGCCCTTTTAAGTACACAAAGTTGATAAAATTGGTACATAAAAGGGCTATGAAGACTGTGAAGTCCTGAGTCATTTAGCTTATGAAAGACATAATGCTTTAAACTGTGAAGTAAGTAATTTACATTCACTATTAAAAGAAGGTATTAATAATGAATATTTATTGCATTAACTGCTTTAATTTCAGGGATGGCTCGTAAGACGGCCTGCTCAACACCTTGCTTTAGAGTCATTAAACTCATGGAGCAACTGGCACAAGCGCCTTTAAGTTCTACTTGCACCTCGTTTTCATCAGTGAGGTAAACAAATTCAATATCACCACCATCAGCCAATAAATAAGGTCTGATTTGCGCAATCACATTATTTACTTTTTGGCTTAGTTCTTCTCTTTTTATTTCGTCCATTGGAATAGTATTTTTATTTTATTAATTTGAACAGGCAGCACCTGGTTTTATCTCCACTTTCTTGGTTGGGGCATGTTCGTTATTTCTAATTTCGACTTGTTTGATAACATTCTCAGCTAAATCTTTAAATGCGATACCCATGGGATGACTCAAATCAAGCGCAATGGGTTTTCCAATTTCAGCACCATTCATGATATCTTGAACAATAGGAATTTGTGCTAATAGGGGGACGTTCATTTCCTCGGCTAAATTTTTTGCTCCATCTTTACCAAAAATATAGTATTTATTATTGGGAAGTTCGGCAGGGGTGAAGTAGGCCATATTTTCCACTAAGCCTAAAACTGGAACATTGATGTCTTTTTGTTGGAACATAGAAACTCCTTTTCGAGCATCGGCCAATGCAACTTTTTGAGGTGTGCTAACAATCACCACGCCAGTTATTCCAACATTTTGTACCAATGTAAGATGTATATCACCAGTTCCTGGAGGCATATCAAATACTAAATAGTCTAAGTTTCCCCAATTACCGTCGTTCATAAATTGATTTAACGCATTGGTTGCCATGGAGCCTCTCCAAATCAGTGCTTTATCAGGATCAACAAAGAAACCAACAGAAAGAAGTTTGATGCCATACTTTTCGATGGGTTCGATCCATGTTTTTCCATTTTCTTGAGTTGCAACAGGCTTGGCTTCCACCAAATCAAACATCATAGGAACACTTGGCCCATAAATGTCGGTATCTAATAAACCAACTTTAGCTCCAGTTTTTGCAAGAGCAACCGCGAGGTTGGCGGCGATGGTTGATTTTCCAACTCCACCTTTACCAGACGCAACTCCGATAATGTTTTTAACTCCGCTCAAGGGCTTACTTGGCATTTTGATGTTAGCAGGCTCAATATGAATGAGCTTTGAATTCACTACCACCTCTATCTCTTCGCTGAGGTAAAACTTCAGTGTGCGTTCGCAAGATTTGGTTAACGATTTTGCAAAAGGATCTTTTGTGCTTTTACTGATGAGGTCAAAACTAATTTTATTGTCATCAATTTGCAGGTTTTCTACCAAACCAAGCTCCACAATGTTTTTGCCTGATTCGGGATGTTTGACCATTTTTAAGGTCTCTAAAATTTTATCTGTTGAATATTTCATTATTTAAAATTCTGAATAATAGTATTTTATAGTACTTTTGTTATCTTTATTTAGATTGGGTAAAGATAGTGACTATTTGCAAGCAACCTAAATAATAAAATTGATAAGTGTCAAATTTAAGATTGTTTAAATAAATTTATGAGAATTGATTAGAGGATAAGACTTAATCGAAATGAGGATTGAAAGCCCAAAATATATAACAAACATGGGTGTAAAAAGTATGATAATTATTAGTTTATATATTTATTATTGGCCAATAAAAAATGTGATAGAAACTTTATTTTCGCATATTTGTACCCTATTATAATTCATAGTTATTTTTATCACAGTAAGAACTAAAGTGCTATAAATCACAGACATCTATGACCAAACAAATTAAAATTAAGCGCGGCTTAGACATTAAACTTATGGGAAAAGCAGAAGAAAAACTGCAAACTATTAAGTCTAAACGTTATGCCCTCAAACCCACCGATTTTCATGGATTATTTCCAAAATTATTAGTAAAAGTTGGAGATCAGGTTCAGCGAGGAACTCCTGTTTACTCCGACAAAAATAGAGATTACATCAAATTTACTTCACCTGTAAGTGGTGTTGTAGCAGATATTGTTCGTGGTGAAAAGCGAAAAATTTTCGAAATTATCATTGAGTCGGATGGTTCAGATTCCTTTGTAAAGTTTGATGTAGCGGATTATAAATCCAAGTCTGCCGAGACTTTAAAATCACTTTTGGTAGAAAGTGGTATTTGGGCTTATATTCGTCAGCGACCCTATAATGTGGTTGCTAATCCAATTGACAAGCCCAATGCTATTTTTATTAGTGCTTTTGATACTGCTCCTTTAGCTGCAAATGTTGATTTTACTATGCAAGGTAAAAAGGAGGCTTTTCAAGCTGGTATTAATGCGCTATCAAAAATTGGTAACTGCAAAATTTATTTAGGAATCAATTCGCAAACTCGATGTGAGACGTTTACTCAAGCTCAAGGCGTTGAAGTCATTGGTTTTGATGGACCTCATCCTGCTGGAAATGTGGGAATTCAGATCCATCACGTCAGTCCTATTAATAAAGGTGATATCTATTGGACTGTTCAACCGCAGGATGTAGCCACCATTGGAAATCTATTTCTAAAAGGACAATACGATTCGCAACTCAATATTGCAGTGTGTGGATCAGAAGTTAAAAACCCACAGTATTATACTGTAAATAGAGGCTCAGAAGTAGCTCCATTGTTAAAAGATAATTTGAAAGTCGAAGATAACTTTCGCATAATCAGTGGAAATGTTCTTACAGGCACCAAGGTTGAGAAAACGGGTTTTATTTCATTTTATCATAATTCATTAACCATCATTCCTGAAGGATTTAAACGTGATTTTATGGGTTGGCTCATTCCAAGTCCAGAAAAGCATAGCTTTTATCGTACTTCATTATCATGGTTGATGCCTAATAAAGAATATCGATTGAATACCAATATTAATGGTGGAGAACGCGCATTTGTTTTCACAGGTGAAATGGAGAAAGTGTTTCCAATGAATATTTATCCAATGCAATTGCTGAAAAGTATCATTGTGGAAGATATTGACCAAATGGAACAATTGGGGATTTATGAAGTAGTGGAGGAAGATTTTGCTCTTTGTGAATACATCAGCACTTCCAAAATTGAAATTCAAGATCTAATTCGCCAAGGATTGGATATGGTTAGAAAAGAGATGAGTTAACTTAGTAAATAAATTATACAATATAATCAATGAAAGCAATTAGAGATATACTTGACTCTATTAAGCCTCACGTTCAGAAAGGAGGCAAATTTCACGCACTTCATTCGTTTTACGATGCCATTGATACTTTGATGTTTGTTCCAGGAACAACCACCTCCAAAGGAAGTCATATTCGTGATGGCGTAGATATGAAGCGGACCATGTTTGTGGTGGTGATTGCCCTGATTCCCGCCCTTTTATTTGGCATGTGGAATGTTGGAGCTATGCATTTTGTATCTAATGGATATGAAGCAACTTTTCTGCAATCTTTTTGGTATGGATTTATTGAGGTATTACCCTTAATTGTTGTGAGCTATGGTGTGGGTTTGACGGTTGAAATTATTTTTGCCCAATTTCGTGGTCATGAAGTAAATGAAGGTTTTTTTGTGAGTGGAATGCTCATTCCTTTGGTATTACCCGTTACTACACCATTATGGGTTGTAGCTATCGCAGTAGCTTTTGCCGTTGTTTTTAGTAAAGAAGTTTTTGGGGGTACTGGAATGAACTTGGTTAACCCCGCACTTTTTGCACGCGCATTCTTATTCTTTGCTTATCCCAGTTTTATGTCAGGCGATTTTGTATGGATTTCGGAAAAAGCTGATGCCTTCAGTGGAGCAACCCCATTAGCTGAATTGGCCGCTGGTAATACGCCTAACCTAAGTGTACTTGATATGTTAATTGGTAACTATTCGGGTTCCATTGGTGAATCTTCCTTTATTGCCATTGCCATTGGAGCAGCTATTCTTCTTTTTACTGGAGTAGCCAGTTGGAAAGTAATGACATCCTTCTTTTTGGGTGGTTTAGGCATGGGATTATTACTTAATGTATTTGCCGGAAGTTTTCCAGATAATTCTTATTTGGCATTACCAGCATTCCAACACCTTTTGTTAGGGGGCTTTGCTTTTGGTGGTGTATTTATGATTACCGATCCAGTTACAGCAGCCCAAACTGAAACAGGAAAGTGGATTTATGGATTTTTAGCAGGATTTTTAGCAATTATGGTTCGTGTTCTTAACCCCGCATATCCAGAAGGGGTAATGCTTGCCATATTATTAATGAACGTATTTGCTCCTACTATCGATTACTATGTAGTTGATTCTAATATCAATAAACGTTTGAAACGAGCTAAAGTAAAAGCATAAATTAGTGTAACTTATTAAAAATCAATTAAAATGAATAAAGAAAGTAATGCTTACATTTTTATTTACGCCTCAGTTATGGTGGTTTTAGTTGCTATTTTATTAGCTTCTGCCAACCTAGGACTTAGCCCGTATCAAGAAAAGAATAAGCAAAATGAAAAAATGATAAAGATTTTGGGTTCTGTGGGTATTCAAGCTACTCCCGCTGATGCAGAAAAAATCTATAATGAGCACCTTGTAAAAGAGGTTGTACTGAACACTAAAGGCGAAGAGTTGAGTGTTTACTCCAAAGGAAAATTTGAAAAAGGATCGCAACGTGCTTTTGATATCAATCTTAAAGCTGCCTTGAAGAAGATAGTGAAAGGTGAGGATGGTGCTTTACCCTTATTTATTTTCGAAGCCGAAGGAACTCAATATTATGTAATTCCAATGTTCGGTAAAGGATTGTGGGGGCCTATCTATGGGAATATGGCCCTTGAGACAGATCGAAACACCGTTTATGGAGTTAACTTTGCTCATGATGGTGAAACCCCAGGACTTGGAGCCGAGATTGCTAATCCTCCTGTGGAAGGTAAAGTGGTTTTTGCTGACCAATTTAAGCAAAAGAAAATTTTTGATGAGGCTGGTAATTTTACTTCTGTTAAAGTGGTAAAAGGCGGAGTTAAAAGCCAAACCGCTGTATTGCCTGCCAATGGAGTAGATGCCATCAGTGGAAGTACCCTTACTTGTAATGGGGTGTCGGCAATGCTAAATGACAATTTGAAAAATTACGTTAACTATTTTAAAAATATTAAATAGATATGGCTGAGAAAAAAGAAAAAGAAGCTTTGTTTTCGCCCAAAAACATGAAGCTTATCACCAATCCTCTTTTTATTGATAATCCAATTACAAAGCAGGTATTGGGAATATGTTCGGCATTAGCTGTTACTGTAAAATTGGAACCAGCTATCGTTATGGCTTTATCAGTAACTGTTGTAACTGGGTTTGGTAGTTTAATTATATCAATGTTGCGTAATAGTATACCCAACCGTATCCGAATAATAGTTCAACTTGTTGTTATTGCAGCTTTGGTAATTTTAGTTGACCAAGTGCTCAAGGCTTTCTCCTATGAAGTTAGTAAGCAATTATCTGTATTTGTAGGTCTAATCATTACTAACTGTATTGTAATGGGTCGCTTTGAAGCCTTTGCGATGGCCAACAAGCCTTGGCCATCATTGCTTGATGGTATTGGTAATGGATTTGGTTATGGCTGGATATTGATTGTTGTAGCTCTTTTTAGAGAGTTATTTGGGTCAGGTACCGTTTTAGGAGTAAAACTCATTCCTGATGCTTTTTACGAAATGGGCTATGTAAACAATGGATTAGTGATTTTACCTCCAATGGCTTTATTTGCAGTGGGTATCATTATTTGGATTCAAAGGGCTCGCAACAGAAGTATGATTGAAGATTAGTATTAACAGTAAAAACGGAAAAAATGCAAGAATTAGTAAATATATTTGTCAAGTCCATATTTATGGACAACATGGTCTTCGCTTACTTCCTCGGAATGTGCTCTTATTTAGCTGTTTCAAAGACGGTTAAAACTAGTGTAGGACTTGGTGCCGCCGTTGTTTTTATTCAAATAATTACAGTTCCATTAAATTATTTGATTGATAAGTACCTTTTAGCTGCTGGAGCACTCTCATGGTTAGGTCCGGAATATGCCTCTGTAGATTTGAGTTTCTTAAGCTTCATCATGTTTATCGCCATTATCGCCTCTTTGGTTCAGATTGTGGAAATGGTGGTTGAGAAATTTAGCCCTGCACTTTATGCTTCTTTAGGAATTTTCCTTCCTCTGATTGCTGTTAATTGCGCTATTTTAGGAGGATCCTTATTTATGCAACAAAGAGAATATCAATCTGTTGCTGAAGCTACTTCCTTTGGTCTTGGATCTGGCATTGGCTGGGCACTTGCAATTATTGCTATTGCTGCTATTCGTGAGAAAATGAGATATTCCCATATTCCAGCTCCTTTACGTGGTTTAGGTATTACCTTTATTATCACAGGTTTGATGGGGATGGCGTTTATGACCTTCATGGGAATTAAATTGTAAGATGTTATATAAATCTTAATATAGAAAGAGATGATTTTAGCCGAAATTTCAACTGCAACCATTGTAATAATAAGTGTTATTACTTTTTTGGTTATGATTTTGCTCTTGGTAAGTATTTTACTCTATGCCAAGAAAAAGCTAACTCCACAAGGGTTGGTCAAAATTATTATTAACGACGAAAAGGAAGTAGAAACTTCTCCAGGAAGTTCGTTACTATCTACCCTGACCAATGAAAAAATCTTCCTTCCTTCCGCTTGTGGTGGTGGTGGAACTTGTGGTATGTGTAAAGTTCAAGTTTTTGAAGGAGGTGGAGATATCCTTCCTACTGAAAAGGGCTTTTTTACTCGTAAAGAAGCTCAAGATCATTGGCGTCTTGGATGCCAAGTTAAGGTGAGAAATGACCTTAAAATTAGAGTTTCTCATGAGGTATTTGGAATTAAGAAATGGGAATGTGAAGTGGTTTCGAACAACAATGTGGCCACTTTTATTAAAGAATTTGTTGTGAAATTGCCCGATGGTGAGCATTTGGATTTCCGAAGTGGAGGTTATATTCAAATCGATGTACCTAAATGTGAGGTTGACTATAAAAACATTGAAATTGGTGAAAAATTCCGTGGCGACTGGGATAAATTTAAAATGTGGGATCTTAAAATGAAGAATCCAGAACCTATTTATCGTGCTTATTCCATGGCCAACCACCCAGCCGAGGGTAATATTGTTATGTTAAACATTCGTATCGCTACTCCTCCTTGGGATCCTAAGACTAAAGGTTTTATGAACGTTAATCCGGGTATATGTTCTTCCTATATCTTTAGCTTAAAGCCTGGCGATAAAGTGATGGTCTCGGGCCCTTATGGTGAGTTCTTTATTAAAGATACCAAACGCGAAATGATGTTTATTGGCGGAGGTGCTGGTATGGCTCCTATGCGTTCTCATATTTTTGATCAGTTCCTTACCAAGAAAACCAAAGATCGTAAAGCCACTTTCTGGTACGGAGGTCGTTCGCTACGCGAATTGTTCTACGTGGACCAATTCCAAGCTATTGAAAAGGATTTCCCTAATTTTAAATTTAATATTGGACTTTCAGAGCCCATGCCTGAAGACAATTGGACTGGATATGTAGGATTTATTCATCAAGTTATTCTCGATACTTACCTTTCAAAACATGAAGATCCAGAAGAAATTGAATACTATCTTTGCGGTCCTCCCATGATGAATGCGGCAGTTCTAAAAATGCTGGATGATCTTGGAGTTCCAAATGAAATGATTGCCTTCGATGATTTTGGAGGATAATATTTTAAAAGGCCGATTTTTTCGGCCTTTTTCGTAATTTTAATTTGTTATTGGTTTATGAAATTTTTAAAATCTTTTTACTTTCTGCTGATAAGCTCTTTGTGGATGTTGGCCTGTAATTCAGAGTCCCCCAAGCCCTTAAATCGTTATCAAGTTACTGGGGAGGCTCAGGGCACTTACTACTCCGTAATTTATTATCACACAGAGGACTTGAATCTTCAAACTACATTGGATAGCTTCTTTAAGGCTTTTGATTTATCAGCCTCTAATTACAACCCAAATTCCATTATTTCGAAAGTTAACCGAAATGAAGAAGTGGTTCTGGATTCTATTTTTATCAATAACTTTAATTTGGCCTTTCGCGTTTCAGAAATGTCTGGCGGGAAGTTTGATATTACAGTGCGGCCACTAACTGAGCTTTGGGGCTTTGGCAAGGAAAGACAACAGATCGTGAATCCTGAGCAAGTAGATAGCGTTAGGGTTTTTATCGGATATAAAAAGATTAAGATTATAGAGGGTAAAATCGTTAAAGAAGATCCTCGAATACAATTAGATTTTAATGCAATTGCTCAAGGTTACTCGGTGGATGAAGTAGCCAAATTGCTTCGAAATAGAGGCCTTAGTACTTTTCTGGTTGATGTTGGAGGCGAAGTGTATGCCAGCAAAAGCAAACCTGATGGTAAGTTGTGGTCGGTTGGTGTTGAAAAGCCCGTGGATAGTGCTGCCTATGGAAATGCAATCGTGGCATTTATTTCCTTATCAGAAAAGGGTTTGGCCACAAGTGGTAATTATCGAAAATTTTATGTTAAAGATGGTTTGAAAGTGGTACATACCATTGACCCATTTACTGGATATCCGATATCGCAAAATTTATTAAGTGCAACCATTATTGCTCCTACGGCTGCTTACGCCGATGCTATTGCCACAGCATGTATGGTTTCTGGACTTGATGAAAGTATCAAACTTATTGAAAATAATAGCGAATTGGATGCTTTATTAATTTATAGCGATAGTGCAGGCAATTATCGCGAATATATAAGTCCAAAATTAAGGTCTTATATCGAAATAAATACTGAGAATCAATAGGTTTTAATAACCATTCTTTCAGTGTGAATGTGTGGAGCATGATCGGCTCCTTTGCCATGATGGTCTTCATAATTTTCGCATCTTTCTTCAGGAGATTTTTCTCCGCAGGAGCAACCAATATTCTTTAAAGGGCCTACATCCACACTGCTGCATTGTTTGGTAAATGTGCCACCTTTTATAAAGAACATCTTAACCGCTATGATGGCAATGGAGAACCCTACAATACCTAAACTTAACAAAAATAATTTGATCATCGTCTTAACTTTTTATCATTCGAAGTGAGTTGCAAAGGTACGATTATAGAAGTGTTATTGGAGGTTTAAAAGCTGATTTTAGTTGGAATTTTGGCGTCTAAATTCAGCACAAATGATACCTGTGGCCACGGCTGCATTTAAGGATTCCATATTTGAGGCGTTGTAGGATGGAATCCTAATTTGTTTTGAAATATAAGGCATTAGATCTTGATTTATTCCTTTGCTTTCGTTGCCTATAAGGATTACTCCACCTTTTGATAATGGAGTTTCATAAATATTTTGGCCTTCCAAAAGGGCTCCATAAATGAGGTGGGTATCTTTTATTTTTATAAAATAGTCATTTAATGGGGTGTAGCACATCTGTGTTCTAAGGATAGCTCCCATGGTTGATTGAACAACTTTGGGATTGAATCGGTCGGCGGTTTGAGGCGCACAAACCAGTTTATGAATTCCAAACCAGTCAGCGATTCGGATGATGGTTCCTAAGTTTCCAGGGTCTTGAATATTATCCAAGGCGAGTATAAGTTCGTCTTTTTCAGGATAAATAATATTGCTTGGTGGAGTTTGAACGATTGCAAATACTTGATTTGGGGAGCTAAGCAAACTAATGCTTTCAAGTTCTGATGCAGAAATGAGTTGAAGTGGAAGGTTGGCTCGGTGTGGTGGAAGGTCAAATGGGGTGGTTGAGAATGCCTCAAGGATAATAAAATCAGATTGGAGCAACTCCTCAAATAGCTTGGGGCCTTCGGCTATAAAGCATTGCTGTTCATGACGATACTTTGCTAAATGAAGTTTGCGAATCTCTTTGATTTTATTCTTTGAAAGCATATTTTTGAATCGAATTTGAAAAGCTAAAAATAAAAAAATCCCGTTATTAATTTCAAATAACGGGACTTTATTTTATGGGTTGAGTTTATTACTCAGCGATAACTTCAAATTTAAGAGAAGCTTTCACATCGCGGTGTAAATTAATGGTAGCGATATATTCACCCACTTCCTTAATTTTTTCAACATCAACAATAATTTTCTTGCGATCGATTTCAATATTAGCTTGACTCATCAAGGCATTAGCAATTTGCATTGCATTTACTGATCCGAAGATCTTACCTGAATTACCAACTTTAGCTCCAATTTTTAAGCTAGCAGCTTCGATGTTTGCACAAAGTGCTTGAGCATCGTTACGAACTTTCTCCTCTTTATGAGCTTTTTGTTTAAGGTTTTCAGCTAAAACTTTTTCGGTAGAAGGAGTAGCTTGAATAGCATATCCTTGTGGGATTAGGAAGTTGCGGGCATAGCCATTTTTAACGTTAAGAATGTCGTTAGCAAAACCTAATTTAGCGATATCTTGTTTTAATATTACTTTCATGTTGTCCTCCTATTATTTTAAAAGATCACCTACGTAAGGCATTAATGCAATGTGACGTGCTCTTTTAACTGCTTGAGCCACTTTCTTTTGGTATTTTTGTGAAGTACCAGTTAAACGACGAGGAAGGATTCTGCCTTGCTCATTTACAAATTTCAAAAGGAAACCTGCGTCTTTATAATCGATGTACTTGATGCCACTCTTTTTGAAACGGCAGTATTTTTTCTTTTTGGTATCAACCGCGATTGGGGTTAAATATCTAATTTCTGATCCTGTTGCCATAGTTTTAATAATTTAAATGGTTAACATTAAGATTGAACTGAATTGGCAGCTTTTGCATTTCGACGCTTGTCGGAATAAGCTACAGCATGTTTGTCGAGTTTAACGGTTAAAAAGCGTAAAATGCGCTCATCACGTTTAAAAGCGATTTCGAAATCTTTTACAAAATTCCCTTCTACTTCAAACTCTACTAAGTTGTAAAAACCTGTAGTTTTTTTCTTAATGTTATAAGCCAACTTCTTTAAGCCCCAGTTTTCTTCATGCACAATTTTACCACCGGCTTGTGTGATCAAACTGCTGTACTTGCTTACCGCTTCCTTTACCTGATCATCAGATAAAACGGGAGTTAAAATGAAAACGGTTTCATAACGATTCAACATATTTTCTCGTTTTTAGTTAATAAATTGATTTTAAAAATTTTGGACTGCAAAAGTATAAAAAAATATTTACAAACAATGCCATTCATTTATAAATAGTTAAAAAAAATTGCTTTTGTAGGTTGTAATAAAAAAACATGCTGTAAATAAAAGAATTACAGCATGTTATATTTTTAAACGAAGGGCTTAATTAGAAGGCCCAGAACTGATTATCGTTCCAGATTTGTTCGCGTAGCGCTTCATTCATTTCGTGTAAAGCTTTTTGATGTCCACTCTCCCAATCGGCCAGCATTTTATACAATTCCTTCTCCGTGGGATCAATGGCTTCGGCTGCTCTATCGCTATAGAGTTTAACGGCTCGAGTTTCAAAGTCGATGGCGGCTGAAATTGCCGCTGCTTCAAAACTGGCTGCATTGGTTTGCGCCTTAAGTTGTTCTGTTAAAACTTTTAAAACGGCTTCTTCGCCATCTGTATCAATATAGCCTTCTGGTTTTAAGAAGGATTGCGTTTTTTCGTAATTGTGAAATTGCTTGGTTAAAAAATTGATGTGAAGCTCCTCTTCATGTGCCATCATCATAAATATTTCTTTAGCAGCTTCGCTATCGCATTTCTGGGCAACATTGGTATAGAAGGCTTTCCCTCTCATCTCTAACAATATTGCTTCTTTTAAAATATCTTCAGTAGTTCTTGCCATAGTAATAGTTATTAGTTGTTTCGATGTGTAAAAATAGTATTTTTTTTGGGGGATTAGATTTTAATTTTCGGTCTTTTAACTGATTTATAACAATTCTTATTGCCTTTAATTCTCAAAAAGAAAAGCCCATATTCAAAATATGGGCTTTACCTAATGGTTTGTATTATTATTTTTTCATGAAATCGCGATGCGACTTAAGAAGGTTTATCATGTGTAATAGAATGTTGTGAAATTCGTGTATAATGCTGAAATAAAGTAAAGTAGCTTTTGTACTTGACTTTCCTTCTTTAACTCTCTTGACTTGCTTGCGTTGCATTTCCTTTAAAGTTAGAATAAGGTTACGTTGATCGACAATCACTTTTTCCATTTCAGTGTAGTCGCTTTTAGAAATTTCGTCAATAACATTATTGATAATTGAACTCATAATTCCTTCCACTTCAATGAGATCTGCTTTTTGTTCGGCTGATATTTCTTTGTGACCGTTTTCTAAATGGTCAGTAGCAGGTTGACTGATAAAGGATAAAGCATGAGCCATTTCTCTCAGAAAATCAAGTACTTGAACGTAATATAAACTTGATTCAGTGGATTCTTTTGATAATTTACTGATGGTTAGGTGCATTGATTTCTTAAGCAGTTTGGCTTCTGTATTAATACGTATGATCTCGTTGTTAGCTGCTTTTAGTGTTTTTCTATTGGAAGTGGCTAAAGAAGCGATAACTATATTAAGTTGGCGCTGCATATCGGTCAAGGATAATACGATGGTGTTGTTACAGCTTTGTACGACTCCAATGGCTTCCATGGTGGCTTGTTGTGTGCTTACTTGACTTGTTGTTTCGGTGGCTTTTGAATGAAATAGGTGGGTTTTATAAATCAAAAATCCTGCTAACAGAAACATAAATACTACGCCGTAGATGCCGGTTAGATATAAGAAAATGCCAACAATCAAGGCTGTAGAAAAGGCAATAAACGCAGTGAAGAACCAACCTAAAATTACCGATAATACTCCTGTGATCCGAAATACTGCTGACTCTCTTCCCCAAGAGCGATCTGCTAAAGAAGTCCCCATGGCAACCATAAAAGTAACGTAAGTTGTCGAAAGTGGCAATTTGTATGAGGTACCTATGGCAATTAAACTACTCGAAACCACTAAGTTAATTGAGGCTCTCATAAGGTCGAATGCTGGTGCATTTTTGCCGAGGATCTTTTGTTTTTCGTTATAGGAGGAGGTGTCGAATTGTTTATTGATATAGCTCAGAATTGGTTTTGGAATTATTTTTCCAATATTTTCGTTGAGTTTGATGGAGCTTCTTACGATGGCTCTTGAGACTTCGCTGGATCCAAACTTTTCATTACCCTCGTCTTGGCGGGTTAAGTCGAGTTCGGTTTTAATCACCGTATGCGCTTTTTTTGAGGTCCAAAGGGTTATGACCATGATTAAACCAGAGATAACAAGGAAATAAGCGGCTGATTTTACTGGCTCGTTCATTGAAATCATAAGAAAATTGTTGGGGTCGGCCCCAGGATTGGCTACAAATTCTTTGTAGGATTCAAATCCAGCCAAAGGTACTCCAATAAAGTTTACTAAATCGTTGCCTGCAAATGCCATTGCTAAAGCAAATGTTCCCGTTAGAACTATGAATTTTAGGATGTTAAGTTTGAAAATCCAATTTAATGTTTGAAGCAATAGAGCCCATCCTAGAAAGGAGGCAATTAGAATAAGTTGTGAGTTATCTTTTACCCAATCTTTTAATTTTAAGGCTTTGTCGAGGGTTACTCCTTTATAAATTTCGCCCTCGTCAAAGAGGATGGCTGAGGCGTAGGTAGAATCTTTAATTCCTTTAATTAGAATAAAATAGGTGATTGCACTAATGGCAATTCCTCCGTAAACTGCCCCCCAGTATTTAATCTTTTTTTCAAAATCAAAGCTAAATAGAAACCGAGTAATATACTGAATAACCGTACCACTTACAAACGCAACGATAACAGATAATAAGATTCCACCAATAATTTTAAGAGCGGTGGCAGTATTAATGAAATCAAGAATAGTTTCTGTGCCAATTCCATTGGATACCTTCATTATTCCAATGCCAACTGCAGCTCCTAGAAGTCCAAATACCAAGGATACCGTAGTTGATGTGGGCATTCCGAAAGTATTATATAAATCTAAGAGAATTACATTGGTTATCATCACTGCAACAAACACCAGCATGATTTCTGAAAAGTGAAAGTATTGAGGATTCATAATTCCATTACGTGCCACTTCCATCATTCCGTTGGAAAAAGTTGTGCCAATCAATACCCCCACGGCAGCTACAATCATGATTACTCTAAAAGGTGCAGACTTAGACCCCACAGCGGAGTTTAGGAAATTAACGGCGTCGTTACCAACACCTACAACAATACCACTAATTGCCAAAGCAAAAAGTCCGATTGCCATTATTAAATAAATGTCCATTATATTTGAATTTAGGTAATTATAGGCTACTTAAAGAGTTTCAATAAAGCCTCCTTAACTGATTCGTGGTCTGGGTTTATGGGAAATATAAGATTGGGTTTCAGGTACCAGAGCTTCATTTCTGCTTTGAAACGATCTTCTCCACCTCCCGTTATGTTGAGCATAATGGTGGCGTCTGATTGTATCATCTTGTTTTCGATCGCTTTTATCAAACTACCCACCGCAACCGCGGATGCAGGATGAATATCGATGCCCTCGGTTTGTAAAAATAGTTCTGATGCTTTGGATAGTTGATTATTATCTACCAAAATTATTTCTCCACCTGCATCTTTCATAGCATCAAAAAGACCACCGGTTATTGGGTATGGGGGTTTGCGATTAGAAAGCACTTTTGCAATTATTTCCTCTACCTGTTTTCTTGCATGGTCGTCATCTAACGGCAGTAGTTGTCTTGAATTGGCATACCATGCATCGTGAATGGGTTGAAATGGTGCGTTCTGAGAAACCATCAGTTTCATTTTTTTATTTCCAAATCGACCATCATTAATAAGGCGTATATTAGCTTCCCAAGCTGCGATAGCACCAGTGCCACTACCTACGGCTTGAAAATAATAATCTGGAATTTGACCAATGTGGGTAACCGCAGAAAGGGTGGTTGTTCCCATTCCATCACGGCGAGCCACATTTTTTGCGCCGCCTTCTGCCAAAAATATAGGCAATTCACAAGCTATATTTCCTAAAGCTATAGCATCGTAATAATCGCTGCCTTTGGCTGATGCAATGAGTTTAACATTGGGTTTAATAGGTTGGTCAAACCAAAGCGCGTCTAAATTATCTTCAGGCACACAGAGGAGCAAAGGGATATTGTTGTCGGAACATACTCGAGCAAAGGCTCTTGCAGTATTACCAGCAGAAGCTACTACTAATATTCTTTTTTCATCTGCTGGTAATCGTCCTCCTACCGTGTAAGCTTCAGTTTCTTTAAATGAACAAGTGCTCATCTCAATTCCTCGTTCTGGCCAATAACCACTAAAGGTTATGTATAAATTGGTTAGATTGAGCTTTTTGGCCAATCCTTCACTTTTATAGGTAATGGGGGCAAAAGACCCATTTAGATAACGATGAACTGGCAACCATGTTGCAAATTTATAGATACCCAGTGACTCATCACCCAGCATCAATTGTTTGTTTTCATAAATGGCTCTAATGAGACTTGGATGAGGCTCGTTAATTGGGTCGAGAGTCCATCCTGCATCATTAAATTGCTGACCAGTGGCAATGGACTCAAGGGTATAAGAAGTAATTTGTGACATGGGAGTTATTTTGTGTTCAAAGCTGCATTTACAAAGCTAACAAAGAGGGGGTGTGGATTGGCAACGGTGCTGCTATATTCAGGGTGAAATTGTACACCAACAAACCAAGGGTGCGATGGAATTTCTACAATTTCAACTAAGTCACGCTTTGGGTTAATACCTGTGATTTTCATACCTCCATTTGTAAAAGATTCTAGATACTGGTTGTTGAATTCATACCGATGACGGTGTCTTTCTTCAATCTTTTCTTTTTTATAGGCATCCAATGCTTTGGAGCCTTCAAATAGTTGGCAGCTGTATGCTCCCAATCTCATGGTGCCGCCCATATTGTTGATATTTTTTTGCTCTTCCATGAAGTCGATTACAGGAAATTTTGTTCGAGGATTCATTTCAGTACTGTGGGCGTTTTCCATTCCAAGCACATTCCTAGCATATTCAATAACAGCACATTGCATTCCTAAACATATTCCTAAGAATGGAACTTTATTCTCACGAGCATATTTTATGGCAAGAATTTTACCTTCGATACCTCTATTCCCAAATCCTGGAGCCACTACTATCCCATGCAAATTTTTTAAGGTAGTTTCTAAGTTTTCTTCATCAATTTTCTCTGAAGAAATCATTTTAATATTCACCTTACAAAGGTTTTCAGCCCCAGCATGTACAAATGATTCAAGTATGGATTTATACGAATCTTTAAGTTCCACATATTTACCAACCAAACCAATGGTGATCTCATGCGTTGGATTTTTGAGTCGTGAGAGAAATTTCTCCCAATTGGTAAGGTTTGTTTTTCGATTGTCTTTAACGTTGAGTTTACGTAGGACTTCTGTATCCAATCCTTCTTCTTGCATCAAAAGCGGGACATTATATATGGTTTCGGTGTCAATGCTTTCAATAACACTTGTGGTTTCAACATTACAAAACAAAGCTACTTTGTGGCGTATATTGAGGTTGAGGTGTTTTTCGGTTCTACAGACTAGAATGTCAGGTTGTACTCCTAATTGCAGTAATTGTTTAACGCTGTGCTGGGTAGGTTTGGTTTTCAATTCACCAGCGGCGGCTAAATAGGGGATAAGGGTAAGGTGTATAACGAGGGCTTGGTTTCCTAGTTCCCATTTCAACTGTCGAACGGCTTCGATATAAGGTAATGATTCAATATCTCCCACGGTACCTCCAATTTCGGTGATTACGAAGTCGAAGTTGCTTTGGTTTTCGAGAAGACGAATTCTGTTTTTGATTTCATCGGTAATATGAGGAATGATTTGAACGGTTTCTCCCAAATAATCGCCTTTGCGCTCTTTATTAATAACGGTAGAATAAATGCGACCCGTAGTAACATTATTGGCCTGGGTAGTGGGTTGGTTGGTAAACCTTTCGTAATGGCCTAAGTCAAGGTCGGTTTCTGCGCCGTCCACGGTTACGTAACATTCGCCGTGTTCGTAAGGGTTTAAAGTTCCTGGATCCACATTGATATAAGGATCGAGTTTTTGTATGGTTACATTGTATCCGCGAGCTTGCAATAATTTGGCTAATGAGGCCGAAATGATTCCCTTACCCAATGAGGATGTAACTCCCCCTGTTACGAAGATATAGTGAGTGTTGTTCATAAGTATTGATTGTCAGGCAATTAAAAATACAAAAATAAGGCTGCAAGATACTATTATTTTTTAGAGCTTTAACATGAAGTTAAATTATCTTGAAAATTTGTTAAGAATTGAGCTAAAAAAATAAAACCACACTTTTTAGATAAAGTATGGTTTTATGGAACGTTATGAAAATCAGAAAGGGTTATTGACCCAAGTAGGCTTTGAGTAGTTTGCTTCTACTATTGTGTTTAAGACGACGTATGGCTTTCTCCTTTATTTGACGAACGCGTTCACGGGTAAGACCAAATTTTATAGCAATTTCGTCGAGGGTCCAGCTATGGCCGTATCCAATTCCATAGTAGAGGTTTATAATATCCCTTTCTTTTTCGGTTAAGCTACTTAACGATCTTTCTATTTCTTGGTTAAGGCTTTCGCGAATAAGATATTCATCGGTATCGGGCTCGTCGCTATTGATCATAATGTCAAGCATACTCGAGGTTTCACCTTCCATGAGTGGAGCATCCATTGACACATGGGTGGAGTGCATTTTGAGTGCAGCTTTAACTTTGTAAAGGGGCAATTCTAAATAATCGGCTATTTCAACGGAGGTTGCTGGCCTTCCAAATTCTTGCTCCAATTTTGCGGAAGCTTTGGTGATTCGGTTCAGAGATCCCACTTGATTTAAGGGTAGTCGCACAATTCGTGATTGTTCGGCCAAAGCTTGTAAAATACTTTGACGAATCCACCAAACGGCATAAGAAATAAATTTAAAACCTCGCGTTTCGTCGAAGCGAGTTGCTGCTTTTATCAATCCCAAATTGCCTTCATTAATTAAATCAGGTAAGGTAAGTCCTTGATTTTGATATTGCTTAGCCACAGAAACAACAAATCTCAAATTAGCTTTGGTAAGTTTTTCCAACGCTCTTTGATCTCCATTTTTGATTAGCTGTGCCAATCGTACTTCTTCATCAGCAGTGATAAGGTCTTCGCGACCAATATCTTGCAGATATTTGTCGAGGGAGGCCGTTTGCCTGTTGGTAATTGATTTTGTTATTTTAAGTTGTCTCATATTTAAAAAATTATGAGGGTTAATTCTACCGTACAAAGCGACAAATATATCATTTCCTCTATATATTTAGCATTAAATTTTACTTAATTTTGAAATATTTGTCGTATTCTTCAAAATTATAATCCTACGCCATAATATGCTCTAATACCATTGGGATAAATCCCTTCAATCAAGATACCCCCTTTTTTTGCTGCTAATGCGCCTTCCACATCTTTTGGGGTTTGAATTTCATAAGGGCCTATTTTGGTAATAATAAATCCTTCTCTAATTCCTGCAGACTTAAAAAGTCCATCTTGCAATTCGATAATTTGCACTCCATTCTTAACGCCTAAGGAAGTAGCTAAATTGCTTGGAACGGATTGTAATTTGGCTCCTATAATGGTATTGCCACCATCCGAGGGTGAATTAAGTTCTGTTCCTCCATTCTTATTGGCTAGAACTACGTCATAATACTTGAGTTTTTTATTTTTTACCACCCCAATTTCTATCTTATCGCCAGGTCGATGAAGTCCAACTTTTTCGAGAAGTTCGGAGGGAGAATTTACATCAATTCCATTGATAGAGTATATAATATCTCCAGTTTCGATGTTTGACTTTTTAGCAGCGCCACCATCGAGAATACCTTCCACATAAACACCCTTAATGGTATCAAGTTGCAGTTCGCGGGCAAGTTTTGCATTTATTTCTTTAATGGTAATTCCAAGGTATGCCCTTTGAACAGTCCCAAATTCTTTAAGGTCATTGGCTACTTTTTTAGCAATATTCACAGGAATTGCAAAGCTATATCCAATATAACTTCCTGTACGTGAAGCTATAGCTGCATTAATACCTACCAATTCGCCTTTAGTATTTACAAGGGCTCCTCCTGAATTTCCAGGGTTTACAACTGCGTCAGTTTGAATAAAGGATTCAATGGCAGCGTTGCTTCCTAAAATATTGATGTTACGTGCTTTGGCACTTACAATTCCTGCTGTTACTGTGGAAGTGAGATTGAATGGATTTCCAACGGCTAATACCCAATCACCCACTTGAAGGTAATCTGAATTTCCAAACACTACAAATTCTAAATCTTTTTCATCAATTTTTAATAGAGCTAAGTCAGTGGTAGGGTCAGTTCCAATGAGTTTGGCAGAATAACTTCGCTTATCGTTTAAGGTAATGTTAATGACGTCGGCCTCTTGCACCACGTGATTGTTGGTAATAATGTAACCATCAGCGCTGATGATCACTCCTGATCCAGAAGCTTTTAGGACCGAAGGGCTGCGGCGTCCAAAGAAATCGTCGATACTGTAATAATCGTCGTAAACACTACTTTTGCGAGTGAATTCAGTTTCGATATAAACCACGGCATGCAAACTTTTGCTCGATGCTTCGCGAAAATCGATAGGAACATTCGCTCCTTGAATATTGGATACCAATGCGACATCTGATGATCCATTAGTTAACGCATTATCAATAAGCGAATAATTGCGCCCCAAATCGTGAGATTGAAAAAGACTCAAGGCGGCAAATGAAACCATTCCACTTAAGAAAGCAACAAGGAGTAATTTACTTAATTCGTTTTTCTTGAACATATATAGATATTTTTAGTGTTAAAAAAAATCGGTTGCGAATTTAAAAAGACTTTATTTGAATCAAAGTTAAATGAAGTTAATATATAAATATCAATATTTCAGTTAATTGAATAGAATATAGATTTATTTCTATTGTGTAGTTTGGTACAAATATCCTCTATTTTTGTTAAAATGAAAAAAAAATGAAAAAAAATATATTTTGATTAAATTATCTATTATTTTAGCGACGCATTTATTTGGAGATTAACCTAATTTTATTACAATGGCAGATTTTAATTTTAAACAGATTATTTATGCAGGTATGGTTGCCATAGCTGGAGTTGATGGTGAGGTTGACCGTACAGAACGCAAATGGGTTGACAAGGTTTTTGATCATGATTTCAATATGTCATCCAGTGAGCGCAAGGAGGTTTATCGAATTTTCGAAGTTGATAAAGAAACTTTCACAAAGAAAGTTACCGATGAACTTGCTCAGTTTCCTGCTTTTGATCAAAAGGAAGCCTATAAACGCATTTGCCAATTTATACTTTTCCGCAACGAAGAGTATAACAAGAGTTCAAAGTCTCGTCCTAAAGGAATAGATCCTGAAAAGGAACAACTCAACCGCTATCGTGAGCGTGCTGAGGAAATGAGAAAAAGATTAAACTTCTAGGCATAGAAGTTTATTATTAGTGTAAATGTTTGGGTTAGGGGCAGCTTCGGCTGCCCCTTTTTTTGCTGATAATTATTAGTAATTCAAATAATTAAATGATAAGTTCCACTTATATTTTTAGTTTTGTCTTTCGAAATTTATTTACAAACTAGAGATATGACCCGTTACCACCGCTTGGGTGAAATACCTTCAAAAAGGCATATTACCTTTACTAAACCTGATGGTTCGCTCTATTATGAACAATTGGTAAGTACCGAAGGTTTTTCCTCAGTATATTCACTTACCTATCATGTTCATCGACCTACCCGAGTTTTAGAAATGGGTCAGACTATAAATGTTGCACCAAAATTCCTTGATAATTCACTCATGGTGAATCGTAGTTTTGAAGGTTTTAAAGTAGCGGCCTCTGATGATTTTCTTGAGAGCCGAAAAGTGGTTTTAGGAAATGATCATACCTTAATTAGTCTTGCGGCTCCTACTCAAAGTATGAGTTCTTATTTTTTTAAGAATGTTGACTTTATTTATGCCTCAGTTTTAATTGCTGAAAATCAGATTGAAGAGGCAATATTACATTTGCTGGCTGCCAATGC
>DZDC01000086.1 GCA_022736595.1 Draconibacterium orientale
AAAAAAAGTGTTTTTTTTATAAAAAGCTGCAAAGTGGGTTAAGTGATGATTATTCTCTTTCCATAGTGTGGCATTTTTTCTTATTCAGTAAAAGTCAAATTGATACCATTCCATGGGATAGCATAAGGGATAATTATTTGATTCTTAGGCGGTATGATTTAAGCAATGGTGATTTGGTTGATGGTGGTTGGAATGTGACCTACCCCTAAGCAAGGCCAGTAGGGGAGCAGCACAACGTACAAATAATCAATGCCTCATCGGTATTAGTCATTAACTTCATATAAAAAAAGGCGATGCATCTGCATCGCCTTTTTTAATGTGCTTGAATAATGATTTTATTCCACAATTAAGTTTCCATAGAAAGGAGCTTGGTTGGTTGATTTCAATACCACAACATACGCTCCAGCTTTTAGATTTTGTAAATTGACTTTTACCAAATTAGAACCAGCAACCAAGTTTTGTGAATGCTGAGCCACCAAAGCACCATTTACCGCATAAATTAGAATCTGAGCTGCCTGCTGGTTTTGAGAAGTAAATTCGATATTCAGTTCGGCATGAGCAGGATTGGGATACATTTTCAGTCCATTGGCAGCGCCAGCGGCATCAATGCTCATGTATTTATTTTCGTTAAAACGGTATAAAAACGACTGATAAAACAAGTTGGCTATACGTTGATCGTTAAGGAAAATCAAGGTATTCTCATCGTTGGAGTTGTTGGCATTGTTGCTCCAATTGTGACTACCGGTGAAAACCGTTGGATTGGAAGTGGTGCCCTCGTCCACAATCATGTATTTATGATGCATAATTCCGGGGTTATTGGCATCATCTTGATAGTCGTTACCAATGAGGGCAGTTAAAATTCCATCCACGGTGGTAGAATTGTTACCGAAAGCATTGGTGAGCACTCTAAGTGCCACAGAACGTAGGTTTACTGCATCTTGCAGAGCGTAAGCAATGTCGCTGCGGGTAATGAGCATGGTGCCAATATCCAGTTTGTTGTCAGCCGACGCGATGGTACGAATCAAGTAATCGTTGGTATTGTCGCTGGGGCTAAAATAGCATTCCACCTCTTTTCCGGCGATGATGAATTTATGAGGCGTATTATCGGTTTTGAATTTTCCAAATTTTGCTTTGGCCACATCAGGATTAAGGCCACTAGTTCCAAACATCTCGTTAAATTCAAGGGTATAAGTTTTAGCTAAACTTTGGTCGGTAATTACGGTCACATTATTGGGGTCAAGGTTTACTTGTCCATCGGTGAGGTTGGTGCTTCCAGTCCAGACAATGGCTTTGTTGGGATTGCTATGATAGGCATCAATTATGATAAATTTATTGTGCATGATGGTGTAATCGGCACCTTGAAAACTGCCAATCTTCTTAATTCCATCCACCACATTTTGGATGCCAGAATTTGCAGCGCTGCCATCAAAAATGATACGAACGTCCACGCCCCGTGCGTAAGCTGCATTTAAGGCTCCAGAAACACTTGAAAGGCCGGTTTCAGTAAAATTATACATGGTAAAATCGATGCTTTCTTCAGCTCTGTTGATATAAGCGATTAAGGTATCGTCGATGGCTTGTTGAAGGAACAATGCGTTTTCGCCACTGGCAGCCGAATGATCTACAGGATGATTGAAGAATACTTTGATATCGCCCGAAGAATTGGAACGAGAAATATAAGGGCGCAGGGGAGAAAAAGCGGTATCGGTACCATCCACTGAAAAGGCTTTAACATATACAATCTGAGAAGCGGTAAGGCCTGTAAGTGAAATGCTGTGTGCAGTTACTAAAGTGGTGTTCACAAGACTGAGATTCAGCAAATCGGGATTGGCGCCATACATCAACTGAGAAGTACCTGCTAGATTGGTAGTCCAACTCAAAGTGAGTCCAGTTTGAGTAATGTTGCTTTCGCTTAAAGGTGAAGTCAACATGATGACATTATTTAGAATAATATCATTGGTATCGCGGCAAAGCAATTGGTAGCCCGAAGTGGGAGAAGAGTAATGAAATTGGGATACAATTCCCACCAAATCAACAGGTCCAGAAGGAATTACTGTTCCAATAAGAGGGTGGTTAGAGCGCACGTACATGGAAGAAGAAACGCCATTGGCGGTAAAATTGTAGGAAGTATTGCTTCCAAAGGTTCCTCCGGGATTGGTGGTAAAAGTTACACTATTGATGCGTACCAATTCTGCCTCACGAGCTTCGTTGATGGAATCGATGGTGATCAATTCGGGAGTGGGCAAAGTGTTTCCGCTGCTGTTAACATTAAAACTGGCAACAGGATCGATCTCTAAAAGCTGGTTGTAGTTTTTAAGGGTTCCCGTTAAGGTGATTGAGTCGCCACGCACCACTGCATTGAGCAGTGAACCGTAAGCGGCAATGCCTCCGGTGTTGTCTTGAAAATAACGGATAGAGCCTAGTTCGCTACCGCTGGTAACGATGCCTTTTACCGTAACAACGGTTCCTATAGCCGAGGCTCTGGCCGCACCAATGCTGATTTGGGCTTGCATTCCCCAACTTATCAATAGCGCTGCAAAAATTAAAATGGATTTTCTCATGGTATATTTTATAAGATTAATAATTTAAAATTTAACTTCTAAAGAGGTCATAAAAGTTCGACCCAGGCCAAAGAAAACGGTGGCTGAGCGAGCATCGGAAGAGTTAAAGGTTTGTCCAGAGTATTGGTCGTTATTTTGAGCATCAGAAACATAGGTTTGATCTAAAGCATTTATGATGCTAAAATTAAGATTAAACTTAACTTTTTTTATACTGAAATTATATCCTGCAAAAATATCAACGGTATAATAATTTGGAATTTGCCAGCTTTGAATTGGGTCTCCATTCTCGTCGAAAGAGTTTGGAAATTTAGTGGGATTGAGGGTCAATGGGTCAAATTGTGAATAGTTTTTACCAAAATAAGTAACGGCGCTTTTTACATAAGCTCCTTTGCTCCATTTCCAAGGCAAGCTCCATCTGATGCTTTCACGCAATTGAAATTGGGCTGCATCACCCACCAATAAATTGCGGGCATCAAAGTATATTTTACCTTTTTCAGCTCCAGTATTTTGATCGGTAACAATAGCGGAGTCAGAAGAAAGCCATCGCCAATCGCCAAGAGCAATTACGGTTTCAGATAAAAACTGTTTGTTAATCTTCCAACCCAATTCACTTTCTATACCTGTGTGAAAAGCATCCATTCCATTGATATTTACGCTGTACGAAATGTCGTTAGCATCTTTGTACGTAAAAGCTTTATCAGCAGGTTTGTTATTCCAACGTGTGGCATAAGCGTTTAAATTAATAGAGATTTTTTTACTAAAATAACTATAACCAGCCTCTAAGGCTAAAACTTCCTCGTTTTCAATATTTTGATACATTCTATTGTTGTTGTCATAAACGTTAGCGAAGCGAGGGGCTTTGTTAAGATAGCCAAGGTTTACAAACACATTTTGAGTTTCAGTAAAGTTGTAGTTAACCCCGCCTTTGAAAGTAAAACTGGGAATCCATTTCCAATCGGTTTGAGCATAACGGGCTTCTGGGGAGTTAATGGTGTAAGGAACTCCATTCACCACGAAGGTATCGGGCAGATAATCAAAATCATTAATGGCAGCATTGTATTTTAATTCAGTATAACCAACTGCTTGGCTATAAACGATACCATCAATTAATAGATCTTTCGATTTGAAATAGTCGATGCGTTTGTAACCTGTATAGGCTGTGCTTAGGTTAATGAAAGCACTCCAATTTCCAGCTTGATATTTAGCTTGACCAAATAAGCCGCCCCACTGAACTAGGCCATCATTGTGATATCCAATAGTTGCCCCTTTTGATTTATTATAAACGGGATCAGTCCTATCATTTAGAAATTTAGCCCCATTTACTACCGTTCTATCATTGTATAAATTAGCTCCCATCATATCAAAGGTAGTGCGGTAATG
The DNA here is from genome assembly GCA_022736595.1 of Draconibacterium orientale. Taxonomy (GTDB): domain Bacteria; phylum Bacteroidota; class Bacteroidia; order Bacteroidales; family UBA1556; genus UBA6267. Next base: position 3,942 of record DZDC01000086.1, read on the forward strand.
TTCACCTTTATAATATCTTAGGTCGATACCTCCACTTAATTTCCAGTTTTTGTTAAGAGTATAGTCAGTTGTGTTTAAGAAACCAACCCAAAAATGATTATTCATAGAAGCCCTCATGATGTAGTTGGAGGCTTTATTAGAGGCTAATTGTATATTTGCGTTATATATTTTTTGTAAATCAGTAGTTCCATCGGGGAGGGGGTTATAGGAAGTTGTTAGGCCAGTTCCTCCTCCATCACCTATGGATAAATAAAGGATATTGGTCATATAGGTTTTAGGGTTTATATTCCAATAGTCGCGCAAGCTGTAGGTAGGTTTGTAATAAAAGTTTTGTGCAATATTTAGTTTAGTAGGGCTTGTTTCGCCATCAGCAGTGCGGGTAAGCCAACCCCAATAGCTATTATATCTTCTTCCCATATTGGTAGGCACTCCTGCCAGAAAATCTGTGGCTTCTATTCCTTGCTTGGTAGCGTATTCGGTATCATATACATATATATGTTGAGTATAAGATCTTTGCCCATGCTCTTGTGGTGCCCCCATGGTAGAAAAACTAATCAGGTGATTGCCTAATTTTTTGTCAACTCTTAGATAGTAGAAATAGCCTTGCGACCAGGTTTGATCCACCCATCCATTTCCGCGCTTGTACGATCCGGCAAAAGTGATACCCCAGCCATTTTTCAGTTGGCCGGTAGTAAGTCCCAAGGAGGTTCTTAAAAACCCATCATTCCCTACCTCTTGACGTATCTGCAAGCCTTTTTCAGTTTCAATACCTTTTGTTACAATGTTCATAGTTCCACCAACGGATGGAAGGGCTAATTTTGAAGCCCCTAATCCACGTTGCACTTGAATGGAACGGGTTACCACGTCCAAGCCAAACCAGTTTGACCAATAAACCCAACCATTTTCCATATCGTTCACAGGAATACCATCAAGCATTACTGCAATATTTCTTTGGTTAAAACCACGGATATTTATTCTGGCGTCACCATCTCCACCTCCTTGTTGAGTGGCATAAACCCCTGGGGTAGAATTCAAAATCATGGGTAAATCACGGGATGCAAGTTCTTCTTGTAATTGTTTGGGTTGCACTGTTGTAAAGGCTACGGGAGTTTCTCGAGTTTTTGCAATATCAGCCACAATTTCAACTTCTTTAAGGGTAGTATTCGTTAAAGAAACGTTTAGATTAAAGGTGGGCTTATTGATCTCAACTTCTTTTTCGAGCACTTCAAAACCCACATAAGAGAACTTAAAAATATATTTTCCATAAGGTAAATCGACGGAATATTCTCCGTCCAAATTCGTCACTACACCTTTTCCTGCAGCGTATGAAACATTAACTCCTACCAGTGATTCTTTTGTAGAATTATCCTTTACCAACCCTTTTACTTTTGAGGTTTGAGAATATGAAAAGTAAGATAGGAAGAGGAGCCCCATTGAAAACATAAATTTATTTATCATAATTCAACATTTTTGTGATGAGAAATAGAAAAAGACAAAAAAAGCCCTCCATCCAAATGAAGGGCTTTTCAAATAATAAAATAGTTATTTAATTATTATTTTCTTGGTAATTGAGGAATTGTCAGCAAAGTTGATTTTAACCATGTACACTCCTTCGACCCAATTCTCAGTTGAAATACGCATATCTCCACGTTCTTCGGGATTAGTAAAGAAGCCCAAACTTTGGCCAATGATGTTTGTAATTTCTACAGAATTAATGACTTCGGTAGCTTTAACCATGAACCATCCTTGAGTAGAAGGATTTGGGAAGAAAAAAGCTTGGTTTATTTTAGTTATTTCATTGAAACCAACGCCATAACTATGCGAGCCTAAACTTGTAAATGTATTGTTTTGCAACGAATCCCATTCTGTACCAACAATAAATGGAGTAGGATTAGAAACTACGCCTCCTAAAACAGAAGCTTTGCGCACAAGGGTATGGTTTGCTGTCCACCAACGACCACCTAAAGCAGAGGTATAACCTGCGTTGGCATCCATAGTCCAAGCAGTACCAGGATCTACACCAATTTCTCCAACGATGTCAACATATACTCCGTTTGCTTTTTCAAGTGTAACAGCATCGTTTCCATTGAAATAGAACATTTTGTTTACTGAATAAACAGGGCATAAAAAAGTGTCTGCTTTTGCTTGCAAAGCTGGATTGACCATGGTGTCTTGACCAATTGCCAAAGGATCTCTTTTGTCCAAAACAGCAACCCAAGTTCCATTAGTGGGAACCGTTCCGGTGAGGAGAACAGCCGTGCCTGCTCCTACGCCATCGCCGTTTGAATAACGTACAAAACGGAATCCTTGGTCTTGAAGCTTAATGTCAGCACCCGTGGGGTTGTAGAGTTCTAAGGCCTTGTTGTTACCTGAACCTTCTAAGTATTCTGAAATAAAAACTGTGGCTTGCGCATAGGTTAACACGCTGAAAAACACTCCAATAAGTGAAAGTAAAATTGATTTCATAGATATGATTTTAAATTATTAAATTATTCTTGCTCAAATTTAGGGCAGCAAAGATAAAACTATTTGTGAATCGAAAAGACACATTCTATTACTAATGTGTTAAAAACTGAGGAAGGCGGTTAACGAAGAAGTTAGGTAGCCTTATGGGGGTTGGAAATTTCAAAGAAAAAGCAGAGGGAAATGTCGTTTAGTTTTCTCTAATGATTTCGGCAATTTGATCCATAAGCCAGCGGGGAGTGGAGGTTGCACCGCAAATACCCACATGATCGTCGCCCTTAAACCAACTGAAATCTAATTCATCTGGAGCGCTTACAAAATAGGTTCGGGGGTTGATTTCTTTACAAATATCGTAGAGGTATTTGCCGTTGGAGCTTTTTTTGCCTCCCACAAAGATAATGATATCTTGATTTTTAGAAAACTCACGCAATTGAGGAGCACGATGGGATACCTGTCGGCAAATGGTATCGTTCACCACAAATTCGGCATCGCTCCCTGCTTTGTATTGTCTATTTTTTATTTCGCTTACCATGTGTTCAAAGCCTTCCATTCCTTTGGTAGTTTGGGAGTAGAAGTTAATGGGGCGCGAAAAGTCGATTTTTTCCAAGTCTTCCTCTTGGCTCACAATCAAGGCATCGTTTCCGGTTTGACCTGCCAATCCCACCACTTCGGCATGGCCGGGTTTGCCGTAAATCACCACTTGGCCGTTTGATTTGCGAATGTAGTCGTAGCCTTGGCGCACATTGTTTTGTAGCCGAAGCACCACGGGGCAACTGGCGTCGATGAGTTCAATATTGTTTTTGAGGGCAATCTTATAGGTTTCGGGAGGTTCGCCATGGGCACGAATGAGCACTGGAACATTGCGCAATTCACTAAATTGGTCGTGGTCGATGATGACCAAGCCCAACTTATTGAGCCGATCTACCTCCATATTGTTATGCACAATGTCGCCAAGGCAATACAGCGAATCGCGGGTTTTGAGAATATTTTCGGCAGCTTGAATGGCGTTTACCACACCAAAGCAAAATCCACTATTGAGATCGATGGTTACATTCATTTTTGAAAAGTGCTTTTTTCTAATTTCCTAAGGAAAGCAAGGGTGTTGATTTTCAAAGGAGTTTTAATGCGGCAAAGATACAGTCATTGGTGCTCGCTGCGGCTGATAATAATTAGGATTTGGCAACAGTATTATTCGGTGAGTTCAATGTCGTATTTGATGGCATATTCCTCTGCAATTTGATAAAATCGGTCGAGGCTGGCATCCAATTTTGCCTGATTGGCTTTGAGAAGGCTGTTGAAACGTTCAATCTCTTCATCATCAGCCTCGCTGCGCAAAAGGATGTCGAAAAGCTGAGGATAGGTGGTTTGTAATTCCTCATCAAAATCAACCAAAAGTCGAATGTAGGCTTGCTTTAACTGATGCTCGTCGTTGTAAACTTCAATGTCTAGGGATGAAAGTCCGTGTTGTTGCACAAATTTTTTGACGCGGTCGAAGGCTACCCAAAGCGAATCGTGGCTTTCGGGAATGCTATCGGGTTGTAAATCCTCCAAATCTTCTTCAGTTACTAGCTGATTTTCGAAAACCGTTTGGAATTGTGTATCCAAATCGATGAGTTCCTGAACAGGCCCAAAACAAGCCTCGAAGTAAGCGATTGACTTACTTTCATTAGTACATCCATTCATTAGAAATGTTGACATAACCAAAATTATTAGCAAGGGTTTGAACATCAATTCTTTTAAAAAAGTTTCAGCTAAAGTAAAATATTTTTTCAATTGGGCAAATTCTAAAATTTTAGTGGTTATTTTTGTGACCAAATATCTGAATCGCTTTAACACAAAAACCTATGAAAAACAGCCTTGCTTCAAAATCGATTTTCATGCTACTTCTTCTTTCTGGTTTGAGTTTTTCGGCCTGCATGCCCGATGTGGACTGTAAAGAATGTCAGGTAGTTACCTATGATCTCAGCACAGGTCAAGAAATAAGTCGCGAGAGTGCCATCGAATATTGTGGCTCATCTTTAGACGAAAAGGAAAGCAGCGATCCGGTGATTTATGGCAACGAAAAGATCGTGTGGGAATGCTATTAAGCTGAATTTTTAGAACATCCTTTAAGGTTTTTCCTTTTCAAGTTCGCAATATTGCTGAATGTTTATAAGTACCTTTTTGTAGCCTAAATCGTAGGCTTCCATCCAATCTTCACAAGCTGCTGTTTTGTTTCCCATCTCCATCTTGCAAATGCCGCGGTAATAATAAACCTCAGCATAACCAGAGCTAAGAATTAATGCCAGATCAAAGTCTTGAATGGCGGCCTCAAATTGCTTCATTTGAAACAAGCAAACCCCACGATAGGCATAGGCTTCCACATTTTCGGTATTAGCAATAATGGCCGAATCGCAATAAATCTTGGCAGTAACAAAGTCTTCTTTATCGAAATATTCCATCGACTTTTTGAAATATTGATCCGAAAGGGCTGGATTGGATTGGGCAGCAATCTGGCCTAAACTAAGGATTGAAAGTAGGACAATAAGCAGGGTTTTCATCGATGTTAAATTTAATTTAGACTTATTTCACGATATTTTAGAACAGCTGGCAAAGGTTATAAAATTTTTCGTTGAGATTTAAGGTTGTTTTATAAAAAGTAAATTCTAATTTGCCTTTTGGGGTCGAAGGAGATAATTCTGAGACTGTTGCAAGACTTTATT
>DZDC01000087.1 GCA_022736595.1 Draconibacterium orientale
AGGGGCTTGCTGCACCTGAACAGAATCTGTCTTTGAGCAACCATTGCCATCGGTTAATGTAAGCTGATATTGACCCGAAGCTATATTGGGATTCGCTGCAGTTTGTGTGCCATTGCTCCATTCAAATGAATAGGCAAGCGTACCTCCGCTTGCGGTGGCTGCAATTTGCCCGTCCAAACCGCCATAACAAGTTACATCTTGTACATTAAAACTCAAATGCAGCAAGTCGGGTTGGTAAACCGTACTTTGTTCAGTTTTGGGGCATCCATTTGCATCAGTAACTGTAAGTTCGTAGTTTCCTGCAATTAAATTACTGGCTGTAGCTTGATTTTGAACGGGAACAGTATTCCATTGATAGCTGTATGGTGCTGTACCGCCTGCAACTGAAACATGCAATTGTCCATCGTTTCCACTATAACAAGTTACCGAATCTTGCGTCAAAACAAAACTCATGCTATCGGGTTGATAAACCACAATGGTGCTGTCGAATGCACAAGCATGGGCGTCGGTAAGCGAAATGGTATAGGAACCCGAAATTAGGTTTGATAAATCGCCTGTATGAAAGCCATTGTTCCATGTAATCGTTAATGGAGCTGTACCTCCGGAAATTTGAGTATGTATTTCTCCGTCTGTGGTGCCAAAACAATTGGTACTGTCGGTTGTAGCGTTAATTACAAATGCTGCCGGATGAAGTACGTCTATTTGCGAACTTGCTGTACAACTTTGTGCATCGGTAACGATTACCACATAATTGCCTGCTGGTAAGCCGGTAGCTGTTGCCGTTGTTTGAGTCGGATTGGTATTCCATTCAATTTGGTAGGGCGAAGTACCACCCGTAATTTGCACATCGACACTGCCGTCGCTGCCGCCGAAGCAAGTCACACTGTCCTGACTAACTGTTAAGCTAAGTGTTCCAGGCGAAACCACTTGAATTTGACCTTGAGCTTCGCATCCCAAAGCGTCGCTTACCGTAACCAAGTAGTTGCCTCCAATTAAATTCTGAGCGGTTTGAGTGGTTTGGCCATCGCTCCAAACATACGTATAGGGTGATAAACCACCGGTAGCATTTACGCTTGCCGAACCGTTACTTTGCCCGCAAGAGGCTTGAGTAGAATCTAAATTCAAAACCAAAGGTGTTGGGAAAAACAGGCTTTCGGTAGTTGTATTTGAACTGCATCCGTTGGCATCGACTTGTAACGAGATTTGATAAGTTTGACCCGCGGTGCCTGACACGGTATGAGGACCAACGCCCACACCACTTATGGCACTAGAGCCGTCAAAATTCCAAGTATATACCGAATTAGAAACCAATGGTGCGTTGTATTCTACTTGAGCACTTTCTCCAGCACATTGAGGGGGAGTAACGATAAAATCGCTGCCAGGTATATCGTTTACGTTAATTTGATGGGCATTTAGATGTCCGTGACACTGTGCATTGGCGTATGCTATGTAGTATGTGGTCGTATCGAAAAGTACAGGAGTTGAATACGAATTGCCTGTTTGTATCATATTGCTGCCTCCTGCGTCGGAATACCAATAAAAGTTTCCAAATCCTGTCGGGTGTTCGACTTGCAAGGTGGCCGAAGCCCCATCGCAAATGGTTTGTGTGCTGCCGTATGGAACAGGTTCTCCCAAAACAAAGGCACTTTGAGTTAAGCTGGTAGGCCAACTGACGGTAAGTGTCCCGTTATTGCCTCCCGAAGCGGCTGTTGTAGTACTTAAAACGAGGTTCCATGCCAAAGCCGGTGGATCGGTACCTTGCAGTGCAGAAACCATACATTCGTACATACCCGCCTCAAAATCTTGACTTAGATTGTATGAAAATGTTAAACTGCCACTTGGTACACCCGCCGATGTGGAAATTTTCGCCCAATAATTCGCATAAAATGTTCCATTATGGCTTAAACTATCTAAATTAATCTTGACCCATGCCGCACCGTTGGTATTGCCAATATTCATCGAAATGGGACGGTATGTTTGATTGGTCGTATTCGATGTCCCAACAGGGAAGGTATAATCGGCGACAGCAACAGCTCTTTTTAATTGTCCGGCCACATAACTACCAGAACTGTAGGCCGTAATGGCACTTGCAGTACTATTTGAAACGAATATTTCGTAATTCTCAGAATTCTCTCGTGTATAAACAACACCATCGGTTAATGTCAATTGATGCGAAACCGTAAGATTCGAATCCAATTGAATTCCTTTTCCTGTATTATTGATTTGTAAATCGTATAAAGTGGATGCCCCAAAATTGATGCTTTGCAAAGCAGTTGAACTAGTTCCATTCAAGATTACTTTTCCGGTACTTGCCGTAAATGTGCCGTTTATGCCATAGATCACGTCTTTACCAACGCTTAGTATGCGAGTGCCATTAACATCCCAATTACCTTTGTTCAGTGTGAAATTATTTTGAGTAAAGATATCGCCATTTGCATTGCCGGTTCCCGATATAGGAGACACTTTCCCGCTTGTTTTATTTACAATTAAATTCCAAAAAGGATTAAGTGATGGATTCGATACGAAAATGGTTTGGTTGTTAGGTTGGCAAGAAGAATAGTTGTCGTATTGAACGGAAATAGTTCCTGTTCCCCCTACAAAAGTGCCATTACAAGTCCAATTACCATAAAGATAAATTGATTTTGTGCCTGCATTTACAGTCGCCCCACTATTTATGACAACGTGATTCAAATAAAAACTGTAAATTCCGGATAGAGTGGTAAGGCCATCGAAGGTTAAGGTAGATGTAGGAAAGCTCTGCGAATTACGATTAAGTATACCATCTGCAATAAGATTTCCCTTAATGGTTGTATTGGATTCATGCAAAGTTAAACCGTTACCCGGAGTGCCATTGGTGTTACTCGACCGTAAGTTGTAAAAAATTGGAGCAGTTCCCAACATCGATTGGGCACCGTTTCCATTAAACCGTACAGTTCCAGTCCCGTAGTTAAATGTCCCAGATTGTGTGAAATTGCCGGTTAACTGTAAAGTCCCAGAGTTCGAATTCAATGTACCAAAAATGTCCATATTTCCGCCCGAAGTGCCGTTGCCTTGCAGTGTTAAAGTATAAGTGTTTAACGACAAAGTTCCACCTGTATTGATTTTAAGTTTGTAAATTGTAGCATTGGCCGTCAGACTGATGTGTGCACCTGAAACGATCACCACCGAGTCGTTAGCCGATGGGATTAAACCGCCCACCCATGATGTTCCAGCGTTAAAGTTACCACTTACGGCATTGCTCGTAATAGTAGCAGATTGGCTCGAAAAAGAGGCTAATAACAGCCCAAAAACTAAAAAAAAGAAATTTTTCTTCATAAACGTTAAATTAGTTAAACAGTGTGAATATTTCCACGTGTTTAAACATGATATTATTTTTGTATTTGGAATAACCATATTCTTTTGGGTTTGGAAAGTATGGTTGAAAATGGCATCAAATTTAATATAAATCGATGATTTTAGATATGTATTATTTGTTAATTTTTGCTTTTCTTAATTTTAATAAATCACTTGATTCGAACATGAGATATTCAATTATTCAGCAGTATACTTGAGTGCGAAGTTGTATCAAAGGTTCGAGCAATTCACAACAATTGGGCTTCGGGAATCTCTAAGAAATTAAGAACCTGTCAAGCTTTGGTCGTTAAATCCTCCGACTCAGGCGGGCAATAAACTAGTCTCTCCTACCCGACCTACCTAACGGCAGGCAGCAGGCAGGCAGGTTTGTGTAACAGCTATACCACAAAATACACAAAAGAAAATTCAAGATTGAAATTCACTACATTGGGGCTTCGAGAATCTCAGCTCTCGATTGGGTTTTGGTCAACACATCAGCAAATAAACCCTCAACGAATAAACAAATCAACGTTCGGTCAACTTTCAACAATTAAATAAACAAATAAACCCCTCAACAAATAAACAATTTATTAACTTTGTATTCAAATCTTATTAAAACCTATCTATGTTAAATATTGCTCTGTTTGGTCCTCCGGGAGCGGGTAAAGGGACACAATCTAAAAAATTACTCGAACAATATAATTTGGCTTACATCTCAACTGGAGATATGCTTCGCGAGGAGATTGCCGAAGGCACCAAACTGGGCTTACGAGCTAAAGATATTATTAGCAAAGGGGGACTGGCACCTGACGAAATTATTGTTCAGATTATCGAAAACAAAATCAGAACCAATACCATGGTAAGTGGCTTTTTGTTCGATGGTTTTCCCCGTACGGTGGTTCAAGCCTATATTTTAGAAGGGCTATTGACCAAGTTGAACACGTCTTTGTCGTGCATGATTAGTTTGCAAGTGCCCAAAGATCAGCTAAAAAGACGTTTACTCGATAGGGGACAAACGTCTGGACGTTCCGACGATTCCGAAGAAGTTATTAATACACGTTTGCACGAATATGACGTTAAAACAGCTCCAGTAGCTGATTTCTACGACGAAAAAGGAATCTATTATCCTGTCGACGGAACAGGCTCTATGGAAGATGTGTTTGAGCGCATTAGCAAGCCAATCGAAAATATATTGAACCAAACTTGGTTTAACGTGGTGCTTTTAGGCCCTCCCGGATCTGGAAAAGGAACTCAAGCCAAGGAAATTGCAGCCAAGTACAATTTAGCCTATATTTCTACGGGTAAAATTCTTCGCGAATCGGTCGAAGATGGTACAGACTTGGGTATCGCTGCCAAAAAATTCATGGACGAAGGTTCTATTGTTCCCGACGAAATTGCCATTAAAATTATCGAAAAAGCGATTGAAGAAAACCCAAATGCACGTGGATTTATTTTTAAAGGATACCCAAGAACCATTGTTCAAGCCTATATTCTTGATGGGTTACTTCGGAAAAAGGGCTCGTCAGTATCTGCAATTATCGAAATAGATGTGCCTATACTTGAATCAATCAAACGATTAACCGCTCGCAGTAAAACAGATATGCGCCGTTCGTATGATATGGATGTCGAATTGATAGTTAAACGCCTCGAAGAACATCAAGCCATAACAATTCCAGTGAGCGAATACTATGCTAAAACTAAAAAAGTATGGCAAATTAACGGCAGTGGCAACGAAGCAGATGTCCGAAAATTGGTAATGGACGCCACCGAAGAAGCCTTTAAGAAAGCACGATAATATTGTTCTTTATAACATAAAAAAGACTGCTCAATAATTTGGGCCGTCTTTTTTGTGCTATAATTAAAAACTACATGTACCTGTTTTGTTTTAATCCAAATTCAGGTTCGATGGATATGATGAAACTCCTAATTATCGTATCACGCTAACTGTGCCAGATTGTTCAACCGAGTTTCCATTTGTATCTCTAAAATTGCAAATCCAAGTATAAACATCATTTTGAACGAAGGTATTTGTTCCCTGTGTTTTTCCGCTCCAGCCTTCTTCCTGATTCGACGATTCAAAAATAACTTCGCCCCAGCGGTTGTAGATTTGAAGTAAGAAGCCATCTTTCGAAATGCTAGTCCCCACAATTCTAAATACTTCGTTGTTCGAATCCCCATCTGGAGAAAAAGCGGTTGGAGCATAAAATTGAGTGCCTTCTTCAACATGAACCATCATCATACTGGTGTCGCTGCAGTTTTGTAAGCTAGTGGCAATGAGCTGAATCGGATAAGTACCAATCTGACTATATTTTTCGGTCGGATTAACCAATTGAGATTGGTGTCCATTTCCGAAATCCCAAAGGTAAGTTTGTGCATTAATCGAGTGGTTTTCAAAGTAAATTTGAGGATTGATAATTTCAACATTAAAGTCGGATGGCACAAATTGAGCGGTAACTTGTGGATACACATTAATATGACTATGTTTTATAGAAGTAGAATGGCATCCATTAATATTTGTAACATCAAGTTGAATATTATAAATACCCGATTCTAACCATAAATCTGGTGACATATTGGTGCTGATATTGGCCGTATTTCCGTCGGCTTGATAGGTCCAGATATAGTTGAATTGGCTATTTTGCTCCATAGCCTGAAGTTTTAAATTAAACGGAGGGCAACCTGCAAAATCTTCTGAATAGAAATCAGAACTAGGAACTGGGTAGAAATGCAAATCCAAAGTGGTTTCAACTTCGTGATAACACTGATCGCTTACTTTAACCACAAAGGTTTCCCCGTCAGAAGGCATTACCGTTGTTGGGAACAATGTTGCCAAACCATTTAAACTTGCGGAGTAATTACCACTTCCGCCTTGTGCGTCGTAATGGATAACTACCTCGCTGCCTGGGCAAACCGTATCTCTGCTTATTTGTGCATACACTTGTAATTCAGGATAAACCCAAAGTGTAATTTGTTCTACCGCCTGGCACATGTGTGCATCAAAGACAGTTAATTGATAACTGCTATTTTGCAACGGGCTTACCGCAATTTCTGGAGTGGTTTCGCCTGTCGACCAAGTATAAGTGTAGGGTGCATGACCGCCTGTTGCAGAACTTATAATGGTTTCAAATTCTTTACTGCAATAATAATGATTGGAGGGTAATCCTAAAGTAATTCTTTCGGCTTGACTTACCGCAATATCGACAACTAATGGACACAAATGTGCATCACTAACCGTAACACGATAGACTCCCGCTGGCAAACTATCAATATCTGCATTGGTTTGCCCGATTTGCCATTGGTAGGTGTACCCCGGTGTACCGCCCGAAGCTGTTAACGAAATTTCCCCATCTCGTCCACCATAGCAAGTTACCGTTTGAACGGTTGAGCTAGCTTCAACCGCTGTGGGTTGCGAAATACTCACCACATCAGTAATTGTGCATTGATGGGAGTCGGTTACGGTAACAGTATAGTCTCCAGCTAGTAATCCAAATACGTGGCTACCAGAAGCCCCATTGGACCAATTGTATGCATACGGAGGATAATCGCTTTGAGCAGTGAAGTCAATTTGTCCATCGGCACTTTCGAAGCACAAGGCATCGGTATGCGATTGAGATAACACAAATCCTGTGTGGGCAAACACTTGTACGGTGTCAATATCTTCGCAAGTACCATTGCTTACCGTAACATGGTAAATGCCAGGCGCTGTTGCATTGAACGTCGCAATGGTGCTGTTGTCGTGCCAAGTATAAGTATCCCCTGGGTTTTGAGCATTAAAAACATGTGAGCTTGTACCAGGGCAGAAAGTCACATCAGGACCTAAATTCACATTTGGCGAAGTTAACACAGGTACCGAAATTGTGGTATCCCAAGCACAACCATAATGGTCAATCACTTGATAGGTGTAACTATAATTTCCTTGAATTGGTGGGACAATAGTTATAGAACTGTCGCTTTGTGCTACGATATATGGGCCACTTACCCACGACAATTGGTCGATGGGTACGGTGTAATCCCATGCATCGGGGGCAATGTCGGGGTTGAGTGTCATTTGCCACGAAAAGATATAGCCATTATCGGAAGCCCAGTTGTCGCAAATTTCAATAGTCCATTCACCATTCAATGGGCAACCAACCAAGTCGGCAAAGGTGCCGTAAGGCCTGTAACTACCTTCGGCTAAAGTTCCTCCAGCTTCTTCTACCATTGTGCCAAAAGTGGGCGAAATAGGTGTCCAAGAATAATGGTATCCTTCGCCCCAGTTTAAATCTGTGTCGTCATCGATTGGCACACCTAAGAATGTACCTCCGCCTGCACCACCGTCAAATTCTTTTAAAACTAAAGTTTGACCATTGGGACAGATAATTGAAATTTCGAGGTCACCTAAAAACGAATGCTCCATATTGACATCCAAACTCAAAAAATCTTGTGGATTTTCGAGGGTTTGTCCAGGGTTAAAACAGTTGAAAACCACCGAAGTTTCATAGCAAGTGCCAGTACCATCTGGTAAAAACGTAGTGTCGTTTACACCCAAAGTGGTCGATATTTCTTCTTGATAATTTTCGCCATTAATAATGGCCGAACCTGAGCTGCCCAATTCAAAATTGAGCTCCAAAGTATCTTTTGCACAAATAGGTTCTATGGCAGAAACCCCAATAAAAGGATTGCCAGCAATTACTACACGTGTTTCGATACTGTTGTCACTTGAGCAGCCATTTCCATCGGTTACAAACAGCGATACGGTATATCCTCCAATAGCGTTATAGGTATGATTAGCTGTAGGCCCTGTTGCGGTTGTACCATCGCCGAATACCCATAGATATTCACAATCTGCACTACTTTGATGGTAGACAAGGTCATTTTGAGGGAATGCCACTGAAGCTGCAAAATGTATTTCTTCGCCTGGGCAAATAGCAATGTAATTGGTATCTGGGGCGGGGGCGGTTAAAAGTGGGTTGAGACTTGCAATTACGTCTTGGCAGATGTCTTCGCAGCTCACTTCGGCATTCCAACCTGAGGAATTGGTGTTGGTTGAGTTAGAAACAAAGTGCACCGTTAAACAGCCACTTGGGTTGTTAATTGATGCTTCGATGGCACTTAAATACAACAATGGGTCTGTAAAGCTATTGAATGCACCGATTAATGGGGCAGATGTATTTGGCCCATCGTATATATACAATGTATCGGTAAAATGAATAGCTGTATTCGCAAAATAGATTTGTATTTGCGGATGGTCAGGATTGTTTGAACAAAACGTAACCGTATAATCTTCGTTAGAGGAATAGTTAGCCTCCGGGGGTTGCCCTCAACAGTGCTCTATAAAGCCGCCGCTGTCGAAAAAATTTCCTTCGCAGGTATAGATGGTTTGTCCGTCCACCTCGTCGATATGGTAACCCGGAGCCGCTTGTGCCCAAATTAGTTGAGGTGCAAACAACAAAAACGCAAAAATAGACAAGTACTTTCTCATAGTCATCATAATGTTTAATTACGACGTTCCAAATCGGTATGTGGTTGCCTGTATTGTACATATATTTTATCAATTTGTTTCAAATGAGGTTTAAAGCCTTTAGAATTAATAATTTGTTTGACGAATGAACCCTGTTTTTAAAAAAAGATATATTTTTGAGACCAGTAAACACAGAGGGGTTGAAACCGGTGTTTCGTCCGGTCTTCAAAACCGGTAGCAGACGGATAAAACCGGCTGTGGCAGGTTCGATTCCTGCCCCCTCTGCCAAGTGATGAAGCAAATAAACGCAAAAGTCTGAAAACCAAT
>DZDC01000088.1 GCA_022736595.1 Draconibacterium orientale
TTGGATTAAAACCCAAAGACAGAAAACAGGAGGCGAATCCAATATTCCACTTTTGGTAATGGAAATCAGACACATAAAATTTATGGTGGATTTGGCTTCCTGCCTGCTTCCTCAGCTTCAGTTTCAGCTTTATACAAATACGAAAATTCAGGTTTGACAAGTTCAGGTGGTTCTGATATTGATCATCCAAGTATTTACGAATATTGGGATGTAACTTCAGTGGTTGATTTAACATGGGTAACCTTCTATTGGAATGATAACAGCCATGCAAATGGTGCAATATGCCCACATGGTCTTTGCAACGGCAACAATACTCTAAATTCATCGGACTTAACCTTAACGTATTATGATGGTGACGATTGGCTCGACTTGTTTGTTGACCAAGCAAACAGTAGTTTAGTTCATGATCAAGGATATATTCAATCCTCAAGCCCAATGTCGTTTTCTGCTAAAGGGTCAAATAAATTAAGCTTTGGATCTAACACAGGTGAGACACCGCTTCCAGTTAGAATTCTAGATTTTACTGCTGCTTGTGTGAATAATAAAGTGGAATTAAAATGGCAAACCGCATCGGAAATCAACATCGCTTATTTTAGTGTTGAAGAATCATTCGATTTAAATGAATTTGTAGAAGTAGCAAAGGTTAAGGCGGCGAACAATTCAAATTCTTTACTCAATTATACCATTAATATTCCTTTCCCAGAAGTAGTTCCTGTATATTTTAGATTAAAATCTTTTGATTTAGATGGCAAATCGACTATTTATAATCCTGTAGCCTTTAATTGTAAAGCTATTGAAAAATTGAGCATTTTCCCTAATCCTTCGCAAGGAACTATAGCTGTTAAAGGACTTCATTCAGAAGGTATTTTGAAAATTTATAATAATATAGGTCAGCTTGTGTTTGAGAAAGTGATTTTTCCTAATGAAAGCATTCTGCTAAACAAATCTTTTGAAGGGTTGTATTCCTATTCTATTTATCATAATGGAGTATTGTCTTTTGGCAATCTTATTATTAAAAGATAGGCTACTGATTAGTAACAAAATATTTTCTTTAAATGTGTAAACAAAAAAGTTGCATTTGATAGTTGATTCTGCCATTCATTTTACTACGTTAAATTTTTATTTAACATTCCCTTTTTCTTTAGCTTTGCAGGCTTTTGAATTGATTTAAAGAGATCCATTATATGCAATACAAATTGGTTTACTTATTCCTTGTTTCGTTGTTTCTTGTTTCGTTGTTTTCCTGTGATAATGAAGTAGATATCAATGATGAATATGAAGAAATAAGTGTAGTTTATGGTTTGTTGGACGTTTCGGCGAACCGACATTACGTTAAAATTACAAAAGCTTTCCTTGTGGATGGAAGTGTGTATTTGGGAGCTCAAAATGCCTCCCTTTCGCAATATGATCCCGAAGATTTACAAATTTGGATGGATGAATACAGTTATGGAAATTATGTGAAATCAATCGTTTTGGATACTGTGATGGTGCATCAAAAAGATACTGGTATTTTTTATTCTCCTGACCAATTGGTGTATGCTACGCAGGAAGGGATTGTGCTCAATGAAAACAACTCATACTTGTTGAAAATTAAAGTCAAAAGTTCTGGAAAATTAATCGAAGCCCAAACGCAATTGATAAAAGGTTTTGCAATTACGAAGCCCTTACCATTGGTCAAGTTTGTGAGTTTCATCTCTACTTTCCCTCAAAGTGTAGAATGGAATACAACTCCCAATGGTAAATTGTACCAATTTGGAATTCGTTATTTTTACACCGAAGTGGATGCTCAAGGAAATTCAACTTCCCATCAAATAGACTGGAGTTTAAATCAATTGCGTTCGGAGGATACAGATGGAGGTGATAAAATGATAGTTTCATTTCTTGGTGGTACATTTTATGACATTGTGGCCAAAGAAGTGCTTCCTCCAACCCAAGGAGTATATCGCTATTCTGATAGCATATCATATATTGTTTCTGTTGCTGATGAGGAGTTTACAACCTATCTCGATGTTAATAAACCTTCAACGAGTATTGTAATGGAACGACCTAATTATACCAATATTTCCAATGGTATTGGAATTTTTGCAAGTCGGTACAACAGCATTCGTATGTTCAGTGGTTTAAATGCACAATCGTTGGATACGCTTATTAATGGTGCCAAAACCAATCATTTAGGATTTAGAGAACGTCCTTAACTTGTTTTTTTTATGGATCTATTAGAAAGTTTACTTCAACATAGAAGTATCAGAAAATTTACCAATCAAGAGGTTTCTCAAGATCAATTAGATCTTATTTTACAATCTGCCATACGTGCTTCTACCACTGGTAATATGCAGGTTTACAGTATTATAGTAACCCAAGACGAAGATCGTAAAAAAGCCTTGCATCCCATCCATTTTGGGCAAAATATGATTTTAGAAGCTCCACTACTTCTGACCTTTAATGCCGATTTCAATCGTTTTAATCATTGGTGCGAAAATCGAAATGCAGAGCCTAGTTACGATAATTTTCTAAGCTTTTTTACAGCAGCCATTGATGCCCTTCTGGCAGCCCAAAATGCCACCATCGCTGCTGAAGCTCAAGGTTTAGGGGTTTGCTACTTAGGTACAACCACCTATCAAGCACAGAAGCTGATCGAGTTTTTTTCGCTACCCCAAGGCGTGGTTCCCATCACTACTTTGGTAATTGGATATGCTGCTGAAATGCCTCCATTGGTTGATCGATTGCCTGTAAGTGCTGTGGTACATTACGAAGAATATCAGGAGTTTAATCCTGACCAAATTGATGAATTATACGCTGAAAAAGAGTCTTTACCTGATACTTTGAAGCTGATTGAAGTGAACCAATTGGCTAATCTTGCACAGATTTTTACTCAAAAACGATATCCAAAAGCCATGAATGTTGATTTTAGTCGTAAGTTTTTGGAGGTTATTGCAGCGCAAGGTTTTATGAATCAATAAATTTCAATTATTTGAATTTGAAAAAAGGTGAAAACTTCAAAGTTTTAATAGGCGTCTTAGACTGGGGGCTTGGACATGCCAGTCGCATGGTGCCCGTTATTAAGTATTTCCAAAGTATTGGTTACGAGGTAAATATTGCTTCAAGTGGTAAAGCTGCGCGCTTTTTAATTGATTATTTTCCACACCTCAATCATTTTACTCTGCCATCCTACGGAGTTGAATATAAGACTCATAGCCTTACTTTAAATGCATTAGCCAACTTTAAATCGGTGCTGCGAAGTATTCAGAGTGAGCATAAATCCCTAAAAGCGTTATTATCTGATTTACACCCTGATTTGATAGTTTCTGACAATCGATATGGTTTTTTTTCTGAAACCACACCTTCCATTTTTATTGGGCATCAATTACAATTGGAAGTACCACTGAGATTGAAATGGTTAAGTCCTGCAATTCAATATTTATATCATCGAATGTTGAAAGGGTTCAATCAAATTTGGGTGCCCGATTATGAAGGTAAAATGGCTATTTCTGGAAAAATGGGTTCGCCCAACGGATTGAAAATTCCTGTATATTACTTGGGATTATTAAGCCGTTTTGAGGAGGTAAAACCATCAGAAAAGAACGATGAAAACTCGCCAATGGATGTATTAATTTGGCTGAGTGGTCCCGAACCCATGAGAACTGAATTTGAGAATATTATTCTTAAAAAGGTTAGTGAATCAAGGCTAAATTTTGTTTTGATTAGAGGATTAAGTGGAAATCGATTGCAAACGATTCCAAAAAATCTTGAGGTTTATGACCATCTTAATGATCAAGCATTTTTAGGTCTCATTCAACAAGCCAGCATGATTGTTTGCAGGAGTGGTTATAGCAGCGTAATGGATTTGCTTTGTCTTCAAAAATCAGCGCTATTGGTACCAACTCCAGGCCAACCCGAACAAGAGTATTTAGCCAAAAGCTTATCTAATTCAAAGCTCTTCACCTCCTTTACTCAGGGTGAGTTTGAACGTAATTTTGATTTTGATTCAACGTATGTAAAAAACACTACAACAGATAAATACGATATTAAATATAAAGCGGAAATTGAAAAGGCATTACAAAGCATTTTTCCTTAAATTTCTGCTTGTGAGTTTTATATAGATTATCTAAATCTAAACATGAAATCATGAACCTTACCCATACTCAAACTTTATGTCGAAATCTCGAAGTCGCTCATACTACTTTGAAGCCGTCGATGGATAAAACTTTTAAGGCACTTAAGAAAAAAAAACCCAGTCAATTGGATGATTTAGTACACGATTGGCACGATGAAGTTTTTGATAAAATTGAGTGCCTTGAATGTGCCAATTGTTGTAGAAGTTTAGGCCCACGACTTACTTCTGGAGACATTGAGAAGCTTGCCAAAGCTTTACGCATGAAGTCTTTAGATTTTGAAAAGCAATATTTGCGAATCGATGAAGATAAGGATTATGTTTTTAAACAGATGCCTTGTCCGTTTTTGATGGATGACAATTACTGCAATGTCTATGACGCTCGACCCAGGGCTTGTAGGGAATATCCACATACCGATCGCAAAAAGTTTTTTCAGCTTCTTGATATTACGGCTTTAAATGCAGCGCAATGTCCTGCTGTACTTGAGATTACAAAAAAAATAGTAAAACATTTTGACACAACAAGCTGAGTTTGTTGAATCTTATTCTTCTTTTTCCTGTTCCAGTCTGAGTTTTTTGGGAAGGGAATTTACCACCAATTGATAGCTGTCGTCAATCCATTCATAAAGGAGATTCATTTGAGTGTTGCTTTGCAAGATAACGGTATTCCAATGAGTCTTATTCATGTGATAACCAGGGATTACGTAATCAAATTGTTCGCGAAGTTGGATGGCTTTTTCAGGGTCACATTTGAGATTTAGACTTATCTTTTCGTCAAGTCCCAACAACGCAAACATCTTTCCTTTTACTTTATACACTGGGGTCACCTCATCGAATGGCAATGTTTCTTCTACACCAGGTTTGGAAAGACAATAAAGCCGAATATTTTCAATACTCATAAGTTTAAAATAATAAAATTGAACCAGCTAATTTAATACTTTTGTAGCACCAAAAATGTGATGTATGAAATTAGTTCATATTGTTTTCTTTAATGTTTCAGAGGGGGATAATATGTTGAAAAAGCATATTTTAGATTCTCTTAAATCCAAGTTAGAGGGTTTGCAGAGTGTTATTTCAGAAATTCAGAAAATGGAAGTTGGAAATAATATAAGCAGTAGAGGAGTGGCTTGGGATTTGGCTTTGAATACTGAATTTTCCGGATTGGAGTCATTGGAGGTTTATCAAAACCATTCTCAACATCTTCAGGTTTTAGAATGGATCAAGAGTCAACCATTGAATGTGGCAGTGGTAGATTATTGGGTTAGTTAAGTTTGTCAATGTGTAGATTTTGTTCGATTTTAGTAGTTTAAAATAGTCTTTAAATCCACTTGACAGTAAAGTTTTAATAGTTTTTCTGGGATACAATATCCTAATTTAATAAATGAAAATGATGAAAAATATTGGCCTAACTCTAGTATTGGTTTTTAACCTTACAGCAGCTACTTTTGCTCAATATCAACCTGATCCTCAAAGTGCTAATACAAAGCCAATGGGGAATTTGTATGGAGCAATAGGCAATTTCAATGAGGATATTGGGTTTGGAACACTTGTGTTTGGAAGCCTGGAATTTCCAGTATTTGATCCAAATCTTACCTTAGGACCAGAATTAGGGATGGGTTGGGGTTTCTCAAATCAAACTAGCAACCAGTTTAAATTAAGCGCTGGTGTGAGAGCTGCTTATTATGCAGATTGGTTAATTCCAAGAATGCCAAAACAATATGATGTTTTTGTGTCAAGTGTATTGGGCGGTTGTTATGATATTTCGTCCTTTAAAAGTGAAAGTAGATTTTGGGGCTTTATGACCATAGGCACAGGAGGTCGATATCATTTTCAGAAGAATATGAGTTTATTTGGAGAATTGGAATTTACCGGTTATGGTTCAAGGCTTCATTTTGGTTTAAGTATAAAATTAGAATAGTAATTATAAATATATGGAAATTAGTGAGATAGTATCGTACAGTTTGTTTGCATTTACAAGTTTTATTGCGCTTATAAATCCTTTAGGAACGGTTCCTGTTTTTGTATCAATGAGCTCTGAATTGTCAAATAACTTGAAGCGCAAAATGGCTTTTAGAGCCACATTAACGGCTTTTATTGCCTTAAGTATTTTTGCATTTGCCGGTCAACTTTTGTTTAATTTCTTTGGAATTTCAGTGAATGGATTTAGAATTGCCGGAGGAATTATTTTTTTCGTCATGGGTTATGAGATGTTGAATGCTCGGGTAAGTCAAATTAAATATGACGACAAAGATGTGGAAACTAAAGTGGATGATTTTGCTATTACGCCTTTAGGAATTCCAATGATAGCAGGGCCTGGAAGTATTACCAACGCCATAGTTTTAATGGATGATGCGCATACCATTTATCATAAAATTGCGCTGCCAATTGCCATATTTTTGGTTTTGTTGATCACTTTTATTGCATTGGTAGCTAGTACTCGAATTGTTAAATGGATGGGTCCCACAGGCAATAAAATAATGTTAAAGCTCATGGGGTTAATAGTGATGGTGGTGGCTGTGGAATTCTTCTTTAAAGGGCTTAAGCCAATCATTCAAGATATATTAATGATTCAAGCTTTATAAGGTAGGTTCGTTGGCTTTAAATTGACCATAAAACACACCAAATAATACAATTACGATTCCTATAACGAGCTTAGCACTGAAAGTTTCGTTGGGTAACATCATCCAAGCGGCTACCGCTGTGAGTACAGGAATTAAATTAGTAAATAGGCTCATACGGTTTACTCCGATAACATCTATTGCTTTAATGAAAAAAAACATAGCCAGTATTGAGCTAAATATTACCAATTCTGATACAGTCAATAATAAGTTAAAATGAACTTTTGTTTGCAAAAGTGCGGGTCCTTCAAACCACCAAAACAGAGGAAAAAAGAACAGAAGCCCAAAGAAATTCATTTGAAATAGCACTTGCTGTGGTGGGTATAGATGCGCTACTTTTTTTATTTGGATGGTAAAAATGGCGCCACTTAGAACTGCTATCATCATAAAACCCAAGCCTGAAGGAGAAGCATCGAATGAAAAATCGTCCTTCAAAATCAAAATTATAATTCCTATAAAACTGATTACAAGACCTATAAGTGTATTTTTTGAGAGTTTTTCCTTCAAAAGGATATAAGCAAAAACAGGCACAAATAAAGGAATTGTGGCAACCATGATGCTTCCAATACTGCTGCTTACACGCTGTAATCCAAGGCTTTCGCCTATAAAATAGGCAAAAGGTTCGAGGAAGGCTAATGCTAAAAATGTTTTTAAATGCTTTCGATCCACAAAAAGTTTACTGCCACTCAGTTTAAGCACTAACGCCATAATTATTGTGGTGAAAAAGACTCTTAAAAAGACCAAGCTAAAGGGTCCAATATACTGATAAGCAACTTTTACCCAAACGTAGGACATAGCCCAAAAGAGCATGGATAAGCTAGCAAAGAGGTAGGGTAGAAGCGTATGTTTTTTCAAAATTCAAACCAAGAACTTACCTCAGCATGTGGGGTGTTAATACTAGTGAACTCGTTGGTTTTGCAGTTATAATCATAATCCTTAACCCAGGTAGTTGCATTGGCTTGAATTTGCCCAATGGCATCGCAAATGAAATCCACTTCTTCATCGGTCATCGTTGGATGAATCGATAAACGAACCCAACCTGGCTTTTCACTTAAATCACCCAAATCAATTTTAGAGGTTATACGTTTTGACTCCTCATAAGTCACATCCAAAAGCAAGTGACCATAAGTACCAGCACAAGCGCAACCACCACGCACTTGAATACCAAAACGATCGCTCAATAGTTTAACAATGAGGTTGTAATGAATTCCTTCGATATAAAATGAAATGGAGCCAAGGCGATTACGCACATTATTGGCGAGAATCTTAAGGTTTTGAATTTTTGATAGATGATGGAATACTTTTTCAATGATCTGATGTTCGCGCTGTTGCATTAAAATAGGATTCATTTCTTCCTTAAGTTTTATGCATAAAGCAGTGCGAATTGCTTGAAGAAAACCAGGAGTTCCACCGTCTTCACGAGCTTCAATATCATCGGTATATTTGTATTCGCCCCAAGCATTGGTCCAATCCACAGTTCCACCTCCAGGCTGGTCAGGAGTTTTAAGCAAATAAAGGTTTTTATTAAAGGCTAAAACACTACTGGAGCCAGGTCCTCCCAAGAATTTATGGGGAGAGAAAAAGATAGCATCCAAAGCTTCCATCGGTTTTTCGGGATGCATATTAATATCAACATAAGGAGCTGAGGCTGCAAAATCAACAAAACAGAGGCCTTTGTATTTGTGCATGATGGCTGCCATTTGGTGATAAGGAGTGGTGATGCCTGTAACATTGCTGCAAGCGGTAAAACTTCCAATAAGCCGATTGCGGTTTTGGTATTTTTTTACAGTATTTTCTAAAATTTCTAAATCCACCAAGCCTTCTGCTGAAGGTGGCACGATTACCACTTCGCAAAGGGTTTCGTACCAGGCAGTATGATTGCTGTGATGTTCCATGTGGGTTACAAATACCACGGGTCGATCGACGTCCAAAGGTAGGCAATCTTTGCTCAAAGTACGGCTGCAAGGTTTTAATCCTAAAATTCTCATGAATTTATTCACAGCCCCCGTCATTCCGAACCCAGGCGTCAAAATCACATCATTTTCATTGGCATGAATGTGTTGGCGAATGATCTTCTTAGCTTGATGATAGGCGTGGGTCATTCGTGTGCCAGTTTCACTGGTTTCGGTATGGGTATTGGCAACATAAGGCCCAAAAACTTCCGCAATTTTTTGCTCAATGGGCTGGTACAATCTTCCGCTAGCGATCCAATCAGCATAGATAATACGGTGTTTTCCGTACTGATTTTCGTATTCAGAATTGACGCCAATGGTATTGTTTCTGAACTTCTTAAAATACTCTTCCATATTGTGTTTTAGAAATTTATTTTCAGAATAATTTGAAATACAAAGGTAACAAATACTAG
>DZDC01000089.1 GCA_022736595.1 Draconibacterium orientale
ACAATACAACCTCAACCTTAGACGGTCTAAATTGAAAATTGTCATGTACTAAATAGTAACTAACTAATTTCATTTACAATCCAACCAAAAAATAATAAACATTTCATACCAAAAGAGTTGTTTATTATTTTATTTTTTATATATTTGCCATCCAAAAGTCACTTAATTTTAAGATAATTAGTTATCTATGAATCTATTTAAATACATAGTAGTAGTTGCTTTTTTAATTACATCGAACCATGCTTTTGCAAAAAAATGGAACAACCCTTATGGAGCCGATTGGGCTTTTGGAGCCCATTTTGGAGGTACCGCTTTTTTTGGTGACCTTACATTAGGAGAATCAATGCTAAGTGCAACTCCATTTTCTAAGTATTTTTACGACAACTTGAGGTTGATGGCTGGCATTACTTTAGAGCGATCCATTGGCTCAATTATTATTGTTTCAGGTAATATGCAGTATGGAAAAATTCAAAGCACCAAATCCACCAGTAACGCTTACTTTGTAGCCAACGTTTTTGAATACAATTTGATGGCAAACATCAACCTAACCAACTTAATTTTGGGTGTAGATCGACGAAGACATTTCATGATTTATGGCGGTATCGGATTGGGATTGAGTGAATCGAGAAGCTGGAAATATACCCTAGACAAAGAAAAACTCATTGGCACCAATGGATTTGGGTCACCTAAATCTCCCAACGGAACCTATGTACCGATGACAGAAACCATGGTTCCAATAGCTTTAGGAATTAAATTTTATGTAGGAAACAATCTCACTATCAATCTCGAAGGAAGTGGCCATGCCATAAACTCAGATAAAATAGACGCAACTCCTAATAAAAACAGTAGTTTTATTGCAAGCCTTGAAGGATACACCTACTATTCATTAGGTATCGAATATTGGTTTGGAGATATTCATAGAACCAGCAAAGGAAAAAGCAATGCTCGCTATAGCTCTAGCAAAGGCAGTGCTAGCGAATATTGGAGCAAAAATAAAAAAGGGAAAACACAGTTTAAAAAGGCTCGACGTCGATTTAAATTCACCTAAGGTGCTTTTTATTGATACTTTTGCATAAAGTTTTATTTTTTGCAAAGAACATTACATATCGCAGTTCCTCTGCTCGACGAATTGGAAAATATTCCAAATCTGCTCGACCTAATCAGTCAGCAAATAAGTCGCAATTTCAAAGCGTATTTCTGTGTTAATCAACCTGATGATTGGTGGTTCGACTCCGAAAAAATTAGTATTTGTCACAACAATCAGACGTCTATTCAATACATCACCCGATGGGCAAAAGCCCAAGCCTTTGAAACTATCCTCATTGACAAATCCAGTCGAGGAAATGGCTGGAAAGGCAAAAACCTTGGCGTTGGCTGGGCTCGCAAGACTTTATTTGACACCATTCTCTCAACCACCTCTCCTGAGGATATTATTGTAAGCCTCGACGCCGATACCTTTTACAACCATTCCTTCATTCTTGATATCGAGCAATATTTTTACTCAAATGAAAATATATCCGCATTAAGTCTGCCATATTACCACCCTCTAAATCAAAACCTTGAAGCCAGCAAAAGCATACTTCGATATGAGATTTATATGCGGTATTATCTTTTGATGCTTTTCGAAATCAACTCGCCCTATTCTTTTACTGCCCTTGGCTCTGGAATGGCTTTTAAAGTAAAGGCATTAAAAAAATTAGGAGGTTTTAGCCCCAAACTTTCCGGAGAAGATTTTTATTTTCTTCAAAAAATAGTAAAAACTGGTCGCTTAGGTTTGTGGATTGATAATCGAGTTGAACCACAAGCGCGCTTTTCGAATCGGGTGTTCTTCGGAACCGGACCTGCAATGATTAAAGGAAATCAAGGCAATTGGAGTTCTTATCCTCTGTATCCTAAACGATTTTTTTACCAAATAAAGGCATTTTACGACCTCGTCCCTCTCTTATTTCAAGACAATATACCCACTCCCATTGATGATTTTCTTGGCGGGACTCCACAAGCCCATGTATTGTGGAATAAATTACGAAGCAATTTCAAAACTTTAGGAAACTTTACAAAAGCCCTTCACGATTACTTTGATGGATTGCGCATCTTACAGTTTGTTAAAAGTCAAAAATGGGAAGAATCGGATGAAGAAATTTTAACCCAATTCTTAAAAGACAACCCTTCTGAGGATTATCCATTACCATTAAAAAACTTGAAATTTGAGGCCTCCAGCATTGATGATTTAAACGAAATACGTAACTATCTTTGCAAATTGGAAATTAAGCAACGTACAATCAAACCATGGACGCAAAACTCATCTGTATCTTAGGAACCACAGCCACAGGAAAAACTCAACTTGCTGCCCAACTCGCTGCTCTTATTGGGGGCGAAATTATCAGCGCCGATTCGCGTCAAGTGTATAGAGGCATGGACATTGGAAGTGGAAAAGATTTAAATGAATTTGTGGTAAACGGGCAAAATATTCCCTTTCACCTTATTGATGTGGTTGATCCTGGTTATGAATACAATGTTTTTGAATTTCAAAACGACTTTTTTGAAGCCTATAATCAAATTATAGAAAAAGAACAAATTCCTATCCTTTGTGGAGGCACTGGAATGTATATTGAATCGGTATTAAAAGGTTATCAGTTAGTTAAAGTACCTCGAGACGAAGCCTTAAGAGTGCGTTTAGATAAAAAATCAGAGGTAGAATTGCAAGAAATGTTACGTCAAACGCGTATGCCTCATAACACCACCGATAGCACAGACCGTGAAAGGATGTTCAGAGCCATCGAAATTGATTCATACTATCAAGAACATCCAGATTTAATAAGAAAAACACCTAAGATAAATGCCATCAATTTCGGAATGCGTTATGAGCGGAATGAAATTAGAGACCGCATAACCAACCGACTAGAACATCGCCTTCAAAACGGACTCTTGGAAGAAGTCCAACAATTGATTAATTCTGGAATTTCACCCGATATTTTAAAGTTTTACGGCCTTGAATATCGTTTCATTACACAATACCTCCTTGAAGAAATCTCTTACAATTCCATGTTTCAAGAATTGAATACAGCCATACATCAATTTGCAAAACGTCAGGAGACTTGGTGGAGAAAGATGGAAAAACAAGGCACTCGAATCCTTTGGATTGATGGAAATCTTTCTATTGATGAAAAAATTACCTTTGTCCTTAGTCATTTAAAATAACCTATTGATTCTTACTTATCCTTTTTATGAGAAAAAAAGTTGATTTTTTAGTTATCGGATCTGGTATCGCAGGACTTTCGTACGCACTTGATGTAGCGGAACATGGCAATGTTATTATCGTTTCCAAATCGGTTGCCGATGAAACCTCAACCAAATATGCACAAGGCGGCATTGCTGCAGTGATGTACAGTCCTGATAGCTACGAAAAACACATCCAAGACACACTTACCGCCGGAGCGGGATTATGCGATGAGCAAATTGTTCGCATGGTGGTGAGTGAAGCCCCAGATCGGATTGGGGAGCTTATTGAAAGAGGCACCCGTTTCGATCTTAAAAATGATGGAACTTATGCCTTAGGACGAGAAGGTGGACATTCTGAAAATCGAATTCTACACCATAAAGATGCTACAGGCAGAGAAATCATACGAGCCTTACTTCACAAAGTAAAAAACCATCCAAATATTGAACTTCTTGAAGGCTTTTATGCCATCGACCTTATCACTCAACACCATCTGGGACAATGGATTACAAGTAAAAGTACGGATATTGAATGCTTTGGATGTTATGTTCTGAATCCACACACCAAGAAGATTGACACCATTCTTTCAAAAATTACTCTTTTGGCCACTGGTGGAGCAGGTAATGTTTACCGGACTACCACCAATCCAGTGGTGGCATCGGGAGATGGCATTGCCATGGCACATCGCGCTAAAGCCAAAGTCGAAAATATGGAGTTCATACAATTTCACCCTACAAGTCTCTATAATCCTGGCGAAAAGCCTTCGTTCCTCATTACTGAAGCAATGCGTGGATTTGGTGCAATTTTGCGGAACAAAGATGGCATCGCTTTTATGAAAAAATACGATCCTCGAGCCGAACTTGCCCCTCGCGACATCGTTACGCGAAGCATCGATTCTGAAATGAAACTGCAAGGAAGCAGCCATGTTTACCTCGATTGCCGTCACCTCGACCCCAATGAACTAATTACTGAATTTCCTCGTATTTATGCCAAATGCCTGAGCATTGGCATTGATATTCGTCGCGATCTTATTCCAGTGGTGCCGGCAGCTCACTACATTTGTGGAGGAATTACCGTGGATCAATCTGGTAAAACCTCTATTCATTCACTCTATGCCGCAGGTGAATGTTCGTCATCGGGTATGCATGGCGCAAATCGACTGGCCTCCAACTCATTACTCGAAGCGGTTGTTTATGCCCATCGGGCTGGAGTGGATTCCGTAAAAAGCTTTAAAAACGTTAGCTTCAACAATTTAGTTCCCGATTGGAACGACGAAGGGATGATTTTGAATGAAGAAATGATTTTAATAACACAAACCACTCGTGAGCTTCAAAACATCATGAATAGTTATGTAAGTATTGTAAGATCAACACTTAGGCTCAACCGAGCCTTCAACCGACTTGGACTCATTTATAAAGAAACCGAAGATCTTTACCAAAAGTCAATTCTCAACAAAGACCTATGCGAACTGCGTAACCTCATCAAAGTTTCGTACCTTATTGTAAAAATGGCTTTGGAACGTAAAGAAAGTATTGGGCTCCACTACTCCACCGATTATTTACCGGAAAATGCCCAAGAACATATATAGTTAACAGCATCTTAAATCTATTTAACAAATTGCATATGTAAGTCATATCGTATTTTTGATAAATTTGCAATTGTTATTCTGCAACCAACAAATAAGCTTATTAAATCAATATTTATTATCATAAACAACAAATAATGAGTAAATTAAAACTTTTATTTTTTTTTGCTTTTATTCTAAGTGGGTTTTTTGCTAACTCACAGAACTTAGGAGCATTCAAACCAGGACAAAAACAAAAGGACCCCGTAAGCTGGACACAAGAATACAAGAAAACAGGTCAAAATGAATATACCTTAACCTTTAAAGCCACTGCCGATCCACATTGGCATTTTTATTCTCAATATACTCAAGGCACCATGCCTATGGCTTTTTATTTTGACGAAATATCTGGATATGAATTGGTTGGAAAAGCATCTGAATCTCCTAAACCCAAAGAAGAATATGATGAATTGCTAGGAGGGCTCACAAAATATTGGGATAAAACAGCTACTTTTAAACAAAAAATTCAAATTCTTACCTCAGACCCAATCAAGGTTCATGGAGCCATTGAGTTCCAAGCTTGTATCGATGGAGCTTGCACCGCACTTACTTATAATTTTAGCTTTGATATTATTGAGAAAAGTGCAAGCTCAGTACAAGAACCCAAAGCAAATCCTCAGGTTTCCATTGATTCAAAAGAGGAGAAAGACAGCATTGAAGCCGTAACTCCTTTGAGTGAAAATCCAGAATCCGGCATAATTGAGCCCTCAGAAATGAACAAGGCTGATTGGATGAAGAAAATATACAAACCTGTTATTGAAGATCTTAAAATATATGAGAACGAAAATTCAATAACAGACAAAAGCTTTCTCATCATCTTTTTACTTGGTTTTGTTGGTGGTTTAATTGCCCTAATGACACCTTGTGTTTGGCCTATGATTCCAATGACTGTTAGCTTTTTCCTCAAGAAAGCAAACAAAGCCAAGGGCAAAAAAGACGCAATCATTTACGGAATTTCTATTATAGTAATTTATGTTGCTTTTGGACTTGGAGTTACAGCAATTTTTGGTGCGGATGCTATGAACGCTCTGGCCACTTCAGCAGTTTTTAACATTATATTCTTCGCTATTTTAGTTCTCTTTGCCATTTCGTTTTTGGGCGCTTTTGAAATACAACTTCCGACAAAATGGACCAATAAAATGGATGAGAAAGCCGATAAATCATCGGGACTGATTAGCATATTTTTTATGGCCTTCACTTTAGTATTGGTTTCTTTTTCATGCACCGGTCCCATCATTGGTACTTTATTAGTTGAAGCCGTTACTAAAGGCCTGTGGGGACCCGCCATAGGAATGACGGGCTTTTCATTGGCTTTGGCGTTACCATTTACTTTGTTTGCCATATTCCCTTCAATGATGAGCTCTCTTCCCAAATCAGGTGGATGGCTCAACTCAGTAAAAGTTGTGCTAGGCTTTTTAGAACTTGCTTTAGCTCTTAAATTTTTATCTGTTGCCGATATGGCCTACCATTGGGGTATTTTAGATAGAGAAGTATTTCTATCGCTCTGGATTGTAATTTTTGCATTATTGGGGGTTTACTTACTTGGCAAAATAATGTTCAGTCACGATTCTAAAACCGAAAAAGTTGGAGTTTTCCGTTTATTCTTGGCTATGATTTCATTTTCATTTGCATTGTATATGATTCCAGGACTTTGGGGTGCACCACTTAAAGCTATTTCTGCCTTCTCTCCTCCCATCTCTACCCAAGACTTTAACCTTTACGATGGCACAGTGCATGCAAAATTCGAAGATTATGATGAAGGCATGGCTTATGCCAAGGAACACAACATGCCCGTAATTGTGGACTTTACAGGTTGGGGATGTGTTAACTGTAGAAATATGGAATTGGCTGTTTGGTCTGACCCACTAGTAAAGGAAACCTTAGAAGAAAAATATGTTCTCATTTCTTTATTTGTGGATGATAAAACCATGTTGCCCGAAAATAAAATGAGAATTTCAAATTTTACTGGAAATAAACTTAGAAATGTTGGAAACCTTTGGAGCGATTTGCAAATTGGTAAATTTGGTCAGTCTTCACAACCCTACTACTTTGCTTTAGATTACAATGGGAAACTACTCACTGGACCTATCGCTTACGAGCTGGATGTGAATAAATACAAAAGCTTCTTAGAAAATGGATTAAAAGAGTTTGCTAAAAGACATCAGAAATAGCATAGTAAAAGCGTAAATTAATCCAATATTTATTTATCTTTTTCAAATGACAATATAAGTCAAAAGCCATCCAAAAGATGGCTTTTTTTATTTATTTTGTTTCATTTAAATTCCCCATTTGTCGGGAGCTAAGCGCCATTCTTTAATGGAATCTACTTCACTTTCCTGAATATATTGTGACTCTAATGCTATTTGAATCAATGTATTATAATCGGTTAAAGTATGCAACTTAACTTTTGATTCATCAAAAGCCTCTTCAGCAACATTGAAGCCATAGGTAAAAATGGCTACCATGCCTTTAACAATGCAACCCGCATCTCTCAGAGCTTCAACAGCCTTTAGCGAACTTCCACCAGTAGAAATCAAATCTTCAATCACTACCACCGATTGACCTTCAGATACCACGCCTTCAATCTGATTCTTCATTCCGTGTGACTTTTTATCGGTGCGCACATAGACAAATGGCTTACCTAAGTCCTGTGCTACAAGAACTCCATTGGCAATAGCTCCAGTAGCCACTCCAGCAATTACATCCACATCTGGGTACAAATCGTTGATAATTTTTACAAACTCCTGACGGATGTATGTACGTATTGAAGGGAAAGACAATGTTTTGCGATTGTCACAATAAATTGGAGATTTCCAACCCGAAGCCCAAGTAAAAGGCTCTTTTTTGTTTAACTTTACCGCCTGTATTTTTAAAAGCGATTCGGCTGTTTTTCTTGCTGTTTCTATTTTGTAATCCATAAGGCAAATGTATAAAGTTTTTAGAGAACAAAAAGCGATTTTAATAACTTCTTTAAATGATTTTTCGTCCTATTTTGGGGCAAAAAATATCCTTTTACACTCGCCTTCCGATATGAAAAAGGTGCTAAAAAACTTATATAAATACAAATCAAACCTTGCTGTAATTAAATGTCAAGACCTTAATCGTGCCATTGAATCTTTTGAAAATCAATTTATTGTAAAAGTGGCTGCTGGTGGTTGGGTTTTTAATGACGAGCAAAATCTTTTAATGATTCATCGTAATGACCGTTGGGATATACCAAAAGGCCATTTAGAACCCAACGAAAGCCTTGAAGCATGCGCTTTGCGCGAAGTGGAAGAAGAATGTGGTATTTCAGATCTTGTAATCAAACAAAAACTAGGTATCAGTCGATATTTGTTTAAGCAAAAAGGCAAAACGCATCTTAAAGTGGTTCATTGGTATTTGATGCATTCCAATTTTAAAGGTACTTTTGAACCCCAAATTGAAGAAGGTATTGAAAAGGCTCAATGGGTTGATCGTCAGGAATTGGAATATTATTTAGATCAAAGTTTTCCTTCCATAAACACCTTTTTTCACCAATTTGTAAATCCTATAATTAATGATACAAGTAAAACAAGTATATAAACAATACGGAGAATTAATGGTGTTAAAAGGCATCGACCTACACATCAATAAGTCAGAAATACTATGTATTACAGGTAGTTCTGGAGCTGGTAAAACCACCCTTTTACAACTCATGGGAAGTCTTGACCGTCCTACTCGCGGCGAAATATTGATCGATGGGGTTGCCATTAATGCACTTTCGTCAAAGAATGCTGCCAATTTCAGGAATCAAAAAATTGGCTTTGTATTTCAGTTTCATCATTTGCTACCCGAATTTGATGCATTAGAAAACATTTGTATTCCAGCCTTGATCAAGGGCGACCGCCCCAGCGAAGCTCGCAAAAAGGCAGAAGAATTAGCCAATTATCTGAATATCTCTAATAGGCTCCACCATAAACCTTCAGAATTATCTGGGGGCGAGCAACAAAGAGTTGCCATTGCTCGTGCTTTGATCAACAATCCTTCAGTAATTTTTGCTGACGAACCCTCTGGCAATCTTGACGCCACCCATGCCGAAGAACTGCATCAGCTGTTTTTTGATCTTCGCGAAAAATTTGGACAAACCTATGTTATTGTCACTCACAATCTTGAACTTGCGAAAAGATCGGATCGACAGATTATTATGAAAGACGGAAAACTAATTTAAATCCTTTTTTTCTTTAGTACATGACAATTTTCAATTTAGACCGTCTAAGGTTGAGGTTGTAT
>DZDC01000090.1:0-4496 GCA_022736595.1 Draconibacterium orientale
TCCCTTTTCGCGAAGTAAAAGCCAAGGCATAGAAACCCCAATGGAAAGACTCACAAGTACAAAAACCATATTAAGCCCATTTTGCATGATCGAAAAAAGGTAAAAGCTATCGGTTTGAACCTTGGTTGACATGGCTAAATTGAGGATTCCCAACAACGTTTGGTAGCCAAAATATCCAGGAATCATAGGAATTACTGCGGGGATGCTAATTACAAATGGACTGGTGTGTTTCCATCGGGAAATCAAAATACTGGCAAACCCCACAAAAGTGGCAGCAAAAAGCGATGCGATTATAACATTAACATGCATCGAAAGGCTAAAGAATTTGATAAATCCTGCCAGGGTTCCAATAACGGTCATCGACAACAGCAACCTCTTAGGAAGGTTGAAAAGGATGGCAAATCCCAAGGCCACAATACCTGACCAAAGGGTTTTTTCTAATAATATCCAATCGAGTGTCATAATTAAAGTCCTTGAATTTTAAACAAATACATAACTACAAAGAGAGCAAAAGCAATACTGAAAACGAACAATAAACCATTCATTAATCGCACAAATCCAGTGAGAATATATCCGTCCATAAAGTCGGTGAAAGAGTTGATTAGCTGTACCCCGGGAACTAAAAACAGCACCGAGGTGGCAATGGCAATCTGTGGGTCGATGGAGGTTGCAAAAGTTAAACTACCTGCTGCAATGAAGGCTGCTGTAAGAGCACCTAAAAGACCCGCCAAATATACGTTATAGCCGTGTTTCCCCATTTGCTGCCTTATAAAAAGACCCGCTAAAGTAGCGAAGAAAGTCACCAACATGCTGATGGGATCGCCATTGAAAATATAGCAAAGTCCAGATCCGGCCAAGCTTACAGTACTCAATACCAGCCAGCGTGGGTGATGTTTCAACTTTTCAATGCGCAATACTTCTTCCTTAATTTTTTCGAAACTCCACTGTTCCTGCTCCGCTTTTACGCTGGCTTCGCTAAGATTTGAAATAATACTGAAATTGATTACATAAGCTGGAAGCCTACGCACCTGAGTGTTTTTTACGCCTCGCTTTTTATCGGTAAGGGTAATGATGAAGGCTTTATGATTGATAAAAACCTGTGCATCAGAATGCAGCATATTAGAGAATCGATTTAGGATAAGCAAAATTCGATTGGTATTGGCCCCACTGGTCATCAACATTGAGCTAACCCGCAAGAGCACATCTGCTACTTCTTCTGCATCCAACAATTCTTCGTGTGTGTTTAAATTTGTTACCATTGATTATTTAATTTGAATAACGAAAACGCGTTCCTAGCGGGGTCTTTTGACCCATCACTTGCTCCAACGGAAAACGATAGCTGATACGGTTTCCGCTGGCATTTATCTTGCCTTGCTTTATACTCTCGCTTTTAATATTTCCTTCTACTTCAATATCAATGCGAACATTGAGATACTTTATATAGTTGTCTTTGATCAAATCGGGCTGCTCATGCTCAAGGTAATATTTTACAAAAGGCTCCACATTTCTAACTTTTACCCGATGCCTACTTATCTTTACAATATCAGGGTAGAAAAAGGCTTTTTCCTTATTTCCCAAAGCATAATATGCTTTATTAAGAGCAGCAGGATTGTCGAAATGAAAACGAACGCCAAATCTACCTTGGGCAGGTTGGGTCAAGGCCTCCAATTGAGTTATTCCCTTAATTCCCTTGAGTTTATCAATAATATTTATGGGTAATCTGTTCAAATTTAATTTGGTTTCTTCGTCCAAATAACTGGTTGCCAAGCTGGCCATCATGCCAATAGCATTGGATTCGATACCTATGAATGCAACCCCACTTTTGTCTTTCTTAATTTTAATTTCATGTAATAAATCGATGCAGGAACTGGTACTCAATACCAAGAATGAAAGTAACAAGAAAGTAGAAATTCTTTTTAATATTTTCATTTTATGATATTTACAGTTTAATTATTTTGGATCGGTAGGCAGGATGATTGGTCATTTGCACTTCCAAAATAAAAATTCCAGAGCTTAACCTACTTAAATCCATAAGAAGCATGGGTCCTTTGGAGCTTTCTAAAGTTTGGCTAATCAATTTGCCATCCATTCCAAAAATTCGGATCTGAATATCGTCATATATCGGCGTTTGAAAGAAAATCGTTAACTGTTCTTCGACAGGGTTGGTAATTTTATAAGGCAATGGTTTACTGGTGGCGCTTAGGGAACTCACGGTGGCAGAAACATCAAGGGTCAGCACCACGGGCAAGTGATCGCTGTTGTTGTAAAGTGCTTGCAATACCGATGCAGGAACGCTGTTGTTGGTACCAGAGTTAATGCTTTGATTGTAATGATTTCCATCGTTTCCAACTGACTTATAGGAGCCTGTTTTATAGCAAATGCGATCTAAACACTGAAAAATGGTGGAGGAAACCAAAATAAAATCGAACCGATCGTCCATCCCTCCAGTGCTAGCGCATCCATTGGATGTACTGTGGGTACTTTGAGTATGAAGGTCTGAAAAATTATTGTTGTTGTTCCAACTTCCATTTTGCTGAATGGGATCTTTGAAAATGAAGTTTCCCGCAGTGGACGAAATTAGGTTTTGATAACTGGTTTCGCTGCTGGTTTGAATATTAAAATCACCCATGAAAATATAATTCCCTGGATAATGATGGTTTTTTAAATAGGTAATTGCATTAGCGGTCATCAAAGCTCGGTCAGCTTGCTCACTGGTGGTACTTCCTGCTTTTAAATGCCCCGAAATCACATTGATCCATACCGTATCATGAGTTTGAGGCAGATTGGGACTGCGGTAATAAAGTCTGTAAAGAATGATATCGCGTACATGTTTTTGAAGGCTGATGGTTTGAGCCAAGGCCAACTTCTGATTGTTGTAATAAACCATGCTTATCAAGTCGCTTCCAGCAGCATTGAGATAATTCCCCCTTGAATAGGTCTTCGTACTTTGAAAATTCATCACCGAATCCAATAAGCGATTCACTACGTAAGTATTCGCAGCCAGCTCATTGACTCCAAAAATATCGGGTTTGATGTAGTTGATAATGGTACGAAGGTATTGTTCCTTGTTCACCATGGAATTGTTGCTCGCTGTGCAGTAGTCGGTTATATTTCCATAGTTGAGCAAATTGTAATGCATTACAATAAGTTCGTCTTGCGCTTGAGCAATTTTTCCAAGGGTTAGAAAACCCAGAAGTAGGTAGGCAAAAAACTTCATTTTACAGTGTATTTATTGCAAAAGCAATTCGGTTTAGGGTCTCTTCTTTGCCTATAACCTCGGCTATATCAAACATATGTGGCCCCATGCTGGCTCCAACCACACATAATCGGAAAGCGTTCATAACATTTCCCATGCTGTATTGTTTTTGCTCAATCCACTCTTTTACTTGAGTTTCCAATGCATGGCTTTCAAAAATTGGTGACGACTGTAACAGACTGGATAGCTCTTTCATTTGACCCGCACTCTCTTCCTTCCATCGTTTTTTTACCGTTTTCTCGTCAAATTCAGTTGGAGCATTGAAGAAAAAATAACTCTGATCCCAAAGTTCTTTTGCAAAGTTGACGCGGTCTTTGATCAAGGCGACAATCTTTTCAACTTTAGCAAAATCAGATTTTATTCCTCTCGCTTCAAGATCTGCATTAAAAAGATGCGCAACTTGAGTATTAGAAGCCATCAACATATACTGATGGTTAAACCATTTGGCTTTGTCGGGATCGAAGCGCGCGCCTGATTTGTTAACTCGCTCCAAACTAAAATTCTCAATGAGTTGTTCCATACTGAAAATCTCTTGATCGGTGCCCCCATTCCAACCTAATAAGGCCAGCATATTGATAAAAGCATCGGGGAAATATCCTTCTTCTCTATAACCCATAGATTTTTCGCCATTTTCTGGATTTATCCATTGGGTGGGAAAAACAGGGAATCCAAGCTGATCGCCATCCCGTTTGCTAAGTTTTCCATTTCCTTTGGGTTTCAAAAGTAAAGGCAAATGCGCAAACTGAGGAGCTTGCCAACCAAAAGCCCTATACAACATGATGTGTAATGGCATGGAAGGAAGCCATTCCTCGCCACGAATAACATGACTAATTTCCATCAAATGATCATCCACAATATTGGCCAGATGGTAAGTGGGCATGCCATCGGATTTAAACAAAACCTTATCGTCAAGGGTGGCAGTATTTACTTTTACCTCTCCACGGATGATGTCGTTCATTTGAAGTTCTTCTTGGACAGGGGTTTTAAAACGAATCACGTAATTTGCTCCTGCTTCAATGCGTTGCATTGATTTTTGAAGACCATCCAGCTCCGAATTGTTGAGTTGGTTGCGATTGGCGGGGCCATAGGTAAAGGTTTTGCCTTCAGCTTCATGGTTTTGGCGCAAGAGATCCAACTCCTCGGCAGTGTCAAAGGCAAAGTAAGCATTCCCAGAATCAATAAGTTGCATTGCATAGGTTTTGTATAGCTCTTTGCGGTCCGACTGGCGATAAGGGCCTTT
>DZDC01000090.1:4596-9085 GCA_022736595.1 Draconibacterium orientale
AAGGGTGTAATTTTTTTTATCCCAATTTCCTCAGACGGAGTTTCAGTGAATCAGGGTTGTCGCTAAAACCAGGCTGTGGAGCCTCTCTAGCCTTAGTTTCATTGGCGAATTGATGAGTGGGTCAAAAGTAAAAAAGAAAAGCCTCGTTTGGGAATCAAGGCTTTTGCAGGGTGGTTATAAATGTTTGGGAAGTAAGGGTATCAATTATTTATTACCCAAATTGATGCAGCTTAGACATCGCAGCTTCAAAAGGGTTGTCTGGGAAGAAAAATATTTTTACTTCTCCAATAACATTTTAATCCAATCACTTTTACCAAGCTTACTAAGCGCAGATTTTATATAATTTCTATTCTCGGGTTTATACCAGAAAAAGAATCTTCGCTGATTGAGTTTTTCTTCAGGATTTTTCTCCACAAATACTTCTTGCAACGTATAGGGATGATAGCCCGAGTAAAAGATTACCTCCGCCACAGTCATGGGAGTAGGAGTAAGATCTTGCACTTGCTCCAATTTAAATCCCAATTTCTTAGTCCGAACAGCCAAATCAGCCATATCGGCAATGGTGCTCCCTGGATGACTTGAAATAAAATAGGGAATCACTTCTTGATTTAAACCAACTTCCTTCGACTTTTTCTCAAACTGTTCTTTGAATTTATAAAACAAGCTAAAGCTGGGTTTACGCATGATTTTAAGCACCTGATCTGAACTGTGTTCAGGGGCAACTTTCAGCCTGCCACTAACGTGCCTTTCGGCCAATAAAGCAATATATTTTTCAGCCGAAAGCCTGTCTTCTTTAGATAAACTTTCATCCACCAACAAATCATATCGAATGCCACTACCAATGAACGCCTTTTTGATACCTGGTATGGAATTCACCTTTTGATAAAGTTGTGTAAGTGGTTTGTGACTAACATTCAAGTTGCTACAAATTTCAGGAAAGATGCAGCTTGGTCGTGAGCAGGTGCGGCATTGATCCAAATCTTTGCCTTTCATGGCAAACATATTGGCCGATGGGCCACCCAAATCGCTGAGATAACCTTTAAATTCGGGATGTTTTTTAAGTTGTTCTACCTCTCTCAAAACCGATGCTTCACTTCTACTTGCCACAAATTTCCCCTGATGTGCCGATATGGTGCAAAAGGCACAGCCACCAAAGCAACCACGGTGGGTATTCACTGAAAACTTAATCATTTCATAAGCCGGAATAGGGCCTCTATTTTTGTATTTTGGATGCGGCAATCGGGTGTAAGGGAGTTCAAAACTGGCATCAATTTGTTGTGGAGTCATGGTAGGGAAAGGAGGGAGAATTACAACGGCTATTTCGCCATGAAACTGTACCAAGGTCTTGGCCTCCATCTTATTTGACTCTCTTTCGATATGCTTAAAATTAGATGCATAATCCATCTTCCTGGCGATACATTGTTCAAAGCTTTTTAACTCAATACATTCCATTTGAGTCTTTAGTTTTTCAACCTCATCCTTACTGGCCAGATAAGCTGTTTGCCTTACGTTTCTTAAACTTGAGAAGGGTATTCCTTTTTTCAAAAGTTTTAGTATTTCAATAAGGGGTTGTTCTCCCATTCCATAAACCAACAAGTCGGCATTACTCTCCACCAAAATTGAAGGCTTGAGTGCATCGATCCAATAATCGTAATGGGTTACGCGCCGAAGGGAGGCTTCAATTCCTCCAATCACCACAGGAACTTCGGGGAATAGGTTTTTAAGTATTTTGGAATAAACCGAGAGGGCATAATCGGGTCTAAATCCGGCTTCATCTCCAGCCGTATAAGCATCGTTGGAACGTAATCGTTTATTGGCAGTATAGTGGTTGACCATGCTATCCATATTGCCCGCTGTGACCCCAAAAAAGAGTTTTGGAGCTCCAAATTTTTTAAAATCACGCAGGTCATCTTGCCAGTTAGGTTGGGGTACGAGGGCAATTTTGAAACCTTCTCTTTCGATGATCCGACCAATAACAGCAGCTCCAAAACTGGGATGGTCAACGTATGCATCACCGGTGAAAATCACCACATCCATTTCGTTCCAATCACGAAGTCGTGCTTCTTTCACTGTGGTGGGCAACCAAGCACTTAGGGGATATTGTTGGGAGGTATTCAATTCTATTTTTTCTCTTTTACGATACCATAATGATAACTTGCCAATAGAAGCTTCAAATCATATATTTCTTGCTTCAATTCTTTTCCGATGTCGGTGTCAGAAACTCTTTTACGCTCAGGGGCAACGGCTAGAAATTCGGATGTGGAAACCAAATCCTTTCCTTCGGCAATGGCAGCATGTTGCGATTCAAAGGTATGATGCGCCACTAAAACCAAGCCAAAGCTATTGTAAATCAAGGTATAACCTGTTATTCCAGTTACTTTTTGATAGGCTTTGGACATACCGCCATCAATTACAATCACTTGTCCGTTGGCTTTTACTGGGCTTTCTCCCTTTATCACTTTCACTGGTACATGGCCGTTGATGATGTGACCTCTAACGGGATCGAGTCCAAATTCGGTAAGGATATTTTGTACCACTTCAATATTATCGCGATGCGCAAAATAAGGATTGCGAGCTTCGTAATGTGTGGCTGTATCCTCTATAAAATACCTTTCGAAAGTAGTCATTTTCTTTTTCCCAAAAAGAGGTGAATCAGGTCCACACCATAAATACCAAAGCACATCAAGATATTCAGTTTTATTGGGGTCTTCGATGGGAGCGTAGTAAGCTTTACGAGCGATATTGTCGAAATGATCGAGCAAAGCCTTTCCTTTGTACTCTTTTCCTCCAATGTTCACCATTTTAAAACTTCCATCTTCATTCAAAGGAACGGCTCCATGAAATAAAAGCAAACCATTGTAACTCAAATACATACTGCCTTTGTTATACAGGAAGTTGATATGCCGTTGCAATTTTTCACTTTTGAGAAACGATTCCTGAAGGCGCAACATCAATTCCATCTCTCGGTCGGTGAGTTTAAAAGGGTCTGCTGGATCGATGGTAGGGAAATTGTGGTCATTTAAATGATACGTTTTGCCCTCAATTTTAACGGTGCCTTTCTTATAATCAATGGCATTAAGGAGCAGGCGTCCTTCGAGGCCAAACTCAGGCCTCCGCTGAATAATTTGACCTTCAAGTTTAAACTGAATAATACTAATGGCTTTATGTACTTGGCGCAATATATTGATTTGTCGGCGATTGAGATTATCTACATTGGCCTTGGGTGTAAATTCTTTACTTATATCGTTGGCATAAATTTCGGTAGCAAAACTCACCAAAGGAAGAATATTAACGCCATAACCATCTTCGAGGGTATCCAAATTGTTGTACCGGCTGCTAATACGGAGAACAATAGCAATATAAGCCAAAGATCCTGCTGCGGCGCCCATCCACACCACATCGTGGTTTCCCCATTGAATGTCAACAGACTTGTGTACAATAAGTTCGTCCATTACCTTGTCTGCAAAAGGTCCCCGATCAAAAATATCTCCAACAATATGGAGGCGATCCACCGCCAAATCTTGAATCAACTTGCTCAGAGTGATAATGAAATCGTCGGCTCTTTCGAGGTCAATGATGGTTTTGATAATGGCGCTGAAATAGGCCTCTTTGTTCATTAAATTTTCGTTGACATTCAGTAGCTCATCGATGATGTACTGAAAATCGGAAGGAAGCGATTTGCGCACCTTGGATCGAGTGTATTTTGAGGCTAGGTTACGGGTGATTTCCACCATGTGAATCAGCGTCTTGACGTAATACTTTTTCAAATCAGGCTCTTGCTTCTTGATGAGGCTAAGCTTCTGTGATGGATAATAAATCAGTGTAGCCAAATGTTGACGTTCTGAACGTTTGAGCCTGCCTTCAAATATCTCATCAATTCTTCGGCGAATTACCCCCGAAGCATTGCACAAAACGTGCTTAAAAGTTTCGTATTCGCCATGGATATCGCTCAGAAAGTGCTCGGTACCTTTAGGCAAATTTAAGATTGCTTCAAGGTTGATGATTTCGGTGCTTGCTGATTCTATATTGGGAAATTTTGTGGAAAGCAATTGCAAAAACTTGATGTTTTTCTCCACTGTTTTTGGCGATATATCGCGGGGATTGATGGTGTAATCCATTGCAAAAGAGGTTATTATTTTCTGTTTTTGATAAATTTACAAAACAATATTTAGCATTTGCTGATGCATTCGGCTATTTGCAAAATATTATCGACTCGAGGGCTATAAAACGTCTTTTTCCCTTCTCGTCTCGAATTGAGCACCTTTTTGGTTTTTAAAATGTTTAAATGATGCGAGGCCGTGGCTTGCTCCAATTCTAGCCGCTCGTAAATGTCGGTAACGTTCATCTCCCCTTCTGTTTCAAGCATGTGCAATATTGCAATGCGCATGGGGTGTGCAATGGCTCGTAGCTTTGAGGCTACCTCTTCTAATTTGTCTATGTCAAGATATATATTCATATAGGTTAGGTTTTGAGCAAAATTAAAATAAAT
>DZDC01000009.1:0-14888 GCA_022736595.1 Draconibacterium orientale
TAAAGCCTTTTTATAGTTTGTTTTACTCAATTTTACTTGATTATCTTATCCAAAATGGGGTGATAATCGCCTCGAGGGCCAATGGGTTTTGCATTTCGTATAGAATGCACAATTTCGATACTTCCTCGGGCATGTTCCAATCCAAATCCTTCCCCTTTGAGAATGCTCTGATAGCTCAAGGTATGCAATTCGGTAAATCCTTCGCTAAATTCCACTTCTTGACCATTGACAGTAATGGAGCGGTAAGTGCGTTGTCCACGGGCTGCAATTTCATCCGGTAGGTGTTGATCATCGACACTTAAAAACCAGCGAACACGGGCTTTCTCGAGCTGAAGATATCCAGCAGCACTGGTGGCATCGGAATGATGAACGGTATTAATTTTTACAGAACCAAAAATCCAGGTAAGCATATCAAAGAAATGAACACCAATATTAGTAGCCACCCCTCCGGATTTGGCTTGGTCGCCTTTCCAACTGATGAAATACCAATGTCCACGACTGGTGATATAGCTTAAATCTACGTCGTAAATTTTATCGGCAGGACCTTCATCAATTTGTTTTTTGAGATCAATAATTGCTTGATGATGGCGTAATTGCAAAATGTTATAAATCTTTTTTCCATATTCTGCTTCAATTTCTTGCAACGCATCGATATTCCAAGGGTTTAGCACCAAAGGTTTTTCGCAAATGGCATTGGCATTGTTTCGTAACGCTAAACGGATGTGTGCATCGTGCAAATAGTTTGGAGTACAGATAGATACGTAATCAATCTTACGTTCTCCAGCGCGGCGCAACTTATCCAAATGGCGGTCGAAACGCTCGGTTTCGGTAAAAAAATCGGCAGTGGGGAAATAGCTATCAATAATACCAACACTATCGAATTTGTCTAAAGCAGCTACGAGTCTATTTCCGGTGTCTTTAATGGCTTTCATGTGGCGAGGAGCAATGTAACCTGCAGCACCTATGAGCCCAAAATTAATCTTATTCATGTTTTTCCTTATTACAATTTTACAACAAAGTGGTCTTTAAGTTGGTATTTTTCACCGCTTTCGGGGCAAAGTGCAATACCGCTTTCGTCAAAGTTCAACCGATGTCCGTATTCGCTCATCCAGCCTATTTGACGGGCGGGGTTTCCCACCACTAAGGCATAATCAGGTACCGTTTTTGTAACCACCGAGCCTGCCCCAATAAATGCAAATCGACCAATATCATGACCACAAACTATGGTGGCGTTGGCTCCAATACTTGCTCCTTGCTTTACAACAGTTCGCTCATATTGTCCTCTGCGATTGACGGCTGATCTTGGATTGGTAACATTGGTAAAAACCATGGAAGGGCCTAAAAATACATCATCTTCGCAAACTACTCCTGTATAAATACTTACGTTGTTTTGAATCTTTACATTCTTACCTAATACCACCTCTGGACTGATGACCACATTTTGGCCAATATTGCAATTTTCACCTATGATACAATGAGGCATGATGTGTGAAAAATGCCAAATTTTTACGCCTTTGGCAATGGTGCAGCCTTCGTCAACAATAGCCGAAGGATGTGCAAAATATTCTGTGTTCATTTATGCGGTTTTAAAAAATTCGAGAACTGACTGTGTAATGTATTCTAATTGGTCTTGATCCAATTCGGTGTGCATGGGTAGTGAAAAAACACAAGAACTTAACATCTCGGATACAGGGAAATCGCCATCTTGATATCTAGGATTTCGATAGGCCTTTTGCTGATGCAAAGGCACTGGGTAGTAAATCATCATGGGAACGCCTTTGGTCGTTAAAAACTTGAGAAGGCCATCTCTATCGGCGTTTTTTAGTTTAAGCGTGTATTGATGAAATACATGCGTTGATTGCTCAAAACGTTTTGGAATCTCCATATGCGGATGATTTGCGAATGCACGATCATAAAAACTTGCTGCGCGGTTACGGGCAACAGCGTAGGCATCCAGATGGGGCAATTTAACTTTAAGAATGGCGGCCTGCAAGGTGTCCAAACGCGAATTAATACCCACAAAATCATGGTAATAACGTATTTTCATTCCATGGTTGGTAACGGCTCTAATCTCTTCTGCCAGTTGATCATCATTGGTAAACAAGGCTCCGCCATCGCCAAAACACCCTAGGTTTTTAGAGGGAAAAAAGCTTGTACAGCCTATATGACCTATAGTTCCTGACTTATAGATTTTGCCATCTTTAGAATGGTAATCGCTACCAATAGCTTGCGCATTGTCTTCAATTACGTACAGACCATGCTGTTGCGCAATTTCCATAATTTCGTCCATGGGGACACATTGACCAAAAAGATGAACGGGAACAATAGCCTTTGTGCGGGATGTGATGGCTCTTCTAATGGCTTCTGGATCAATATTGTAGGTATCTGGATCCACATCCACCAATACAGGCGTAAGTCCCAAAAGTGCAATCACTTCAGCGGTGGCTATAAAGGTAAAATTGGCAGTGATGACTTCATCTCCAGGTTTTAGTCCTAATGCCATCATGGCTATTTGTAGGGCATCGGTTCCATTGGCGCATCCGATGGCGTGCTTAACATTCAAATAGTCTGCGAGTTGATTTTCAAATGCGGCCACTTGCGGCCCTTTAATAAATTGGGTTGAGTGAATTACTTCCTGAATGCTAGAATCTATTTCGGTTTTTATTTTTTCATATTGGGATTTTAAATCCACCATTTGAATGGCTTTCATAGGCTGGTTCTTCTATAAAAATAAGGTAATTAGTAATCTCTTTTCTAAGTTTTGGCTTTAAATTTTAAACAGTCGTTCCTTCCACGATTTTTTCTTTTTTGAGTTATTTTTCTCATCATCGTAGTAGTTTCCATAACCGTAACCGTAACCATAGCCATAGCCATAACCAGAGCCATAACCAGAGCCATAACTTCCAGTTTCGTCCATATCGTTCACTACCACTGTAAGGTTTTTAACTTCTGCAATTTGCCCAACTTCCTTCAAAGTATTCAAGGCAGCTTTGGTGGTGTAGTTTTGGCGAACAATATAAATAGAAGCGTCAGATCGTTTCATCATAAAAATAGCATCGATAACCAAACCTATAGGAGGCGTGTCAATTATTACTATATCATAAAGGCTTCGAAGGTTATCGATCATATTGGTCATGGCCTGACTTTCAAGTAATTCACTGGGGTTAGGAGGCACAGGTCCAGCGGTGATAATGTCTATATTATCGTAACTAGTTTTTTGAATTACTTCATCCAAAGTAGCTCTGCCTATGAGGTATGTGGTAATCCCTCTGTCATTGTCGATTTGGAAATCTTCAAAAATACGAGGCTTCCGCAAATCGCATCCCAGCAGTACGGTTTTCTTTCCCGAAATGCTATATATGGAGGCGATATTGATGGAGTTGAAGGTTTTTCCTTCCC
This sequence comes from Draconibacterium orientale, assembly GCA_022736595.1. Classification (GTDB taxonomy): domain Bacteria; phylum Bacteroidota; class Bacteroidia; order Bacteroidales; family UBA1556; genus UBA6267. The sequence goes on from DZDC01000009.1 coordinate 3,400, forward strand.
CACTGAATGTGGAGGTTACACTCACTACTTTGTTGTCCTCACCTGGGGCTATAAACTGTAAATTGGTACGAATGCTTCGGTAAGTCTCTGCCAAAATGGATTTCGGTTTATCAAGCACTACGGTATTTCCAATGGATTCGTAATGCCCAACCATTCCAATAATTGGAGTTTTTACAGCGTTTTCAATGTCCTTTCTACTTCTAACTTTATCGTTAAAAAACTCAAGGATGAACAGAAATGCTATGGGAATTATCAAACCTAAAAGGAGAGCAATGGTGTAGTTGAGTGAGGTTTTTGGGAAAACCATTGTTGCGTTACGAGCTATATCAATCACGGTATAATCGGAGACATTACCGGCTAATTTTATCCCACTTTCAACTCTTTTTTCAAGTAAGAATGAGTATATCGTTTCATTCACTTTGTATTTGCGTTGAATATCCACCAATTGTCGTTCTTTGGAGGGGAGACTGTTAATTTCGGTTTGTACCGATATAATTTGATCGTTAATGCTCTGCATCTTGATCTTGGTGTTCTCATCAATGTTGTTGATGTTTTCGAGAAGGGCTTTTTCGGTATGGGCTATTTTTTGATCGAGCAATTTGTATTCCGGGTGCTGTTTGGTGGCGGTGAGCTCCAGATCGTTACGATCGTTGTAGTATTTATTTAATTGATTAATCAAATTGGCAAGCATGGCATCATTCACGTCCATTAAAGTAGGAGCAACCATACTTTCTTTAGAGCTGAGTCCCTTTTTAAGGTAATCGCGGAGGTATTTGAAGTAATCCGACTGCAATTGGGCCATGGCTTTTTCGCGGTCGAGTTCGTAAATTCGTTCAAAGGTAGCAGAGCTAACATCGCTAATGTTTAGCATTTGATTTTTCTCGCGGTAATCTTCAAGTCGATATTCAGAACGCTCCAAGCTATCGTTGATACCTCCCAATTGAAAATCGATAAATCGAATTGAGTTTGCTGATTGCTTGTTTTTAAACTCTAAATTGTAGTTAACATAGGCTTGAGTTAGTGCATTAACTAGAGCCACGACTTGTTGTTGACTTTCGTCTTTGATACTGATGGAGACAATGGTAGCGTCGTTGTGCAAAGGTTTTACTTGAAATTTACCATTGTAGCGAGATGCAAGCGTTTCAAGGTTGTTGAGATAGAAATAAAACTCTGTATCGTCGTTATAAGGTTTGGTGAAATGTAGTGTAAAACTAAAGGCATCGGTGGTGATTTTATCGCCAAAGTTAAATTCGGTATCTAATCCATTGAGTAAACTTCCTTTTTCTTCGGTCATTTTGGGCACTACGAAATCATAAAGGGCGGTCTCTCCAATGGGAACTACTTTGAGTTTAAATTTTTTATCGCTAATAATTACCACATCAAACTTAATTCCTGTTACTTGCAAATGAGTGGTATCAATTTCCACTATAAAGGGGTTATTGTCGAACATTTGGTTTTCGCGAATCTGACCGTATCTGAAGTACCCTACTTTCCAATCCATTTGACTGATGGCGTTAACGGTGAGGTCAAAGGAATTAAGGATAGCCATTTCATTTTCGATGTTCACGGGCTGCTTCCAAAAAGCACCGGCATCAAAGGGGTTGATGTTCTGGTTATCCACCATGATCAACACTTTAGATTGGGCTTGGTATTCAGGATCAGCATATTTATTGAAAAAGTAGGCTCCCAAAAGGGCCACCAGGAGCGACAGCGCAAAGATTTTCCACCAAGACAATGCCTGAAATAAGAGTCCTTTGATGTCGATGGTGTCTTCTTGTATTTGATTTATATGATTGAAGTCTGTCATTTTATGGGCTTTTCGCGTGAATTATTTTAAAGTTGCAATCAAAGTCATCATGGCGATGAAGGTTGTAAGGGAGCTTAGAATTAGAGTATAAGGGAATTGTTCAAAGCCCCAAGTTTTTGCATTCAACGACTCCACATAGAGCACATCATTGGGCAGAAGGTAAAAATATTTCGATGTAATTAGATTTTGGTCTAATAGATTTATTTTGTAAATTTTTTGAACTCCATTTTCTTCTCTTACAATGGTCACATTGGTGCGGTTACCGTAAGAAGTCATATCCCCTGCCAAAGCCAGAGCCTCTAGAACATTAAGCTGGCTCACATAAGGATTGTAGCGTCCTGGGTGTTTCACCTCACCTATTAAAGTAATTTTAAAACCCGCAAGTTTCACGGTTACCATGGCTTTTTGAAGGTACTGGTTCAGCCGTTCTTCAATGAGAAGTTGTGCTTCGTCCAAGCTAAGGCCAAGAAGTTTTACTTCGCGAAGGGCAGGAAAATAAATATAACCCGAATCGTTTAAAGTGTAGGAGTTGAGATAAAGCCCTAAATCGCTGTTATACATATTTGCAGTACCTGCATCGCCATTAAACAATGCCGTCATTTTGGGATCAAGGCTATAAACTTTAATGTAAATTTCATCCTTTGATTTTAGGCGGTAATTCAAATCTGCAGGGGCGGTTTTCTGGTTAGTATCTACCTTTTGTTCTTCAGCAGTTTGCTGGAGGTATCGGAGCTTCCTTTGTGGGATACATGAAAACAAGGATACCAACAAGAAAAAACCTAGAATTCTTGTTATCCAAAGGTTGTAGTGAGTATGGTTCATTCGTTGATTTAATTTGAATTTTGAACTGAGGGGCAAAGGTAGGGTTTTTTATAAATGCAAGCAGTTGATTAGCTTAAAATATGTTGCATTCTAATAAGAAACAGGTAAATTACCCACTATTTTATAGCGGATTAACAAAAAAGAGAAAAGCCCTTCGACTTTTCTCTTTAGAAAATGAATTCGATATTAGATTAAAGTGCATTAGCTCCACTAACAATTTCGATAATTTCGTTGGTAATGGCAGCCTGACGCGCCTTATTATAGGTGAGTTTTAGGTCTTTCACCATGCTGGTAGCATTGTCGGTGGCTTGGTGCATGGCTGTCATTCGCGCACCATGCTCACTTGCAAAAGAATCGAGCAAGGCTTTATAAAATTGAGTGCGTAACGATTTAGGTATTAGCTCGTCGATAATTACTTCACGACTGGGTTCCATCAAATAATCGCTTTTTACCTCTGAGCCGGCAGCAACAGGCACAATGGGAAGGAACTGTTCTGTAGTTAAAATTTGAGTTCCAGCGTTTTTAAATTGATTGTAAACCAATTCGATTCTATCGTATTTACCTTCTTTGAATAAAACCAAAAGCCGCTCAGCAATAGCACTGGCATTGTCCCAATTGAGATGGGTAAAAATGTCGTCGTGAGATTCGATTACTTGATTGCCATGTTTGCGAAAATACTCAGATACTTTACGTCCAACTGTGAAAAAATCGACCTTACCTTGGGTGCGTTGGGTTGCAAACTCAGTTTTCATCAGCAGCTCGCACCTTTTAATTACGTTTGCATTAAAGGCTCCACAAAGTCCACGATTTGAGGCTATTGGCACTAAAAGTACGCGCTCCTGAATTCCGTTTCGGTTGTAGGCATTTCCTTCGTTATTGGTTCCTGAGCTAAGGTTTTGCAAGATTTCGCCAAGTTTATGCGCGTACGGGCGCATGGTAAGGATGGCATCCTGAGCTCTTTTGAGTTTAGAAGCAGCCACCAGCTTCATAGCACTGGTGATTTGCTTGGTTGACTCTACCGAAGTTATGCGGGTACGTATTTCCTTAAGATTTGCCATATCGACAAAAAATATTAATGGTTAATGCTTAATAACGTTTGCTAATTTCAGCAGCACTGCTTTCGATGGCTTTAATGGCGGCATCACTTAGGTTTCCTTTTTGTAGGTCGCTCAATGAATCGGCATGTTTTTCGTGCATATAACTGATAAATTCCGTTTGGAAATTCTTAATCTTATTTACCGGAACTTTCGAAACCAGTCCTTTGGTTCCACAGTAAATAATGGCAATTTGTTCTTCAACGGTCATAGGAAAGTGTTGATTTTGTTTCAATATTTCCACATTGCGTTTTCCTTTTTCCAATACAGCCATGGTAGCAGCATCGAGGTCAGAGCCAAACTTAGAGAAAGCTTCCAATTCACGGTATTGAGCTTGGTCAAGCTTAAGTGTACCGGCTACCTTTTTCATAGATTTAATCTGAGCATTTCCACCCACACGCGATACCGAAATACCTACGTTAATGGCAGGACGAACTCCGCTATTGAAAAGGTTGGTTTCAAGGAATATCTGTCCGTCGGTAATTGAAATTACGTTGGTGGGGATATAGGCTGAAACGTCACCTGCTTGAGTTTCGATAATGGGAAGTGCAGTTAATGATCCACCTCCTTTAACTTTGTTTTTCAACGATTCGGGAAGGTCATTCATGTTCTTTGCCACCTCATCGGAAGCAATGATTTTTGCAGCACGTTCGAGTAAGCGAGAGTGCAGGTAAAAAACATCACCAGGGTAAGCTTCACGTCCTGGAGGACGACGAAGTAATAGAGAAACTTCGCGGTAAGCAACGGCTTGTTTTGACAAGTCATCATAAATTACCAAAGCGGGGCGGCCGGTATCACGAAAATATTCGCCAATGGCAGCACCAGCTAAAGGAGCATAAAATTGCATTGCAGCAGGATCACTTGCGGTGGCCATTACAATGGTGGTATATGCGAGGGCACCGGTTTCTTCTAATACTTTTACTGTATTAGCAACGGTGCTACCTTTTTGCCCTACAGCTACATAGATGCAAAATACAGGTTGTCCCTTGTCGTAAAATTCTTTCTGATTGATAATGGTATCTAAGGCAATGGTAGATTTACCAGTTTGACGGTCGCCAATGATAAGTTCGCGTTGTCCTCTTCCAATAGGAATCATAGCATCAATGGCTTTGATACCGGTTTGAAGGGGTTCGTTTACAGGTTGACGGAAAATTACTCCAGGAGCTTTACGCTCAATAGGCATTTCAAAAAGTTCGCCTTCGATTTTTCCTTTTCCATCCAAAGGCACTCCCATGGTATTGATCACGCGTCCCAACATTCCTTCGCCTACGTTAATGGATGCAATGCGACCGGTACGCTTTACAGTATCACCTTCGCTGATGGATTCTGAGTTGCCTAAAAGTACGGCTCCTACGTTATCTTCTTCGAGGTTAAGTGCAATGCCTGTAACGTTGGCTTTTTCAAAATGGATGAGCTCTCCTGATTGCACGTTGGTTAATCCGTACACGCGAGCAATTCCATCGCCCACTTGCAAAACCGAACCTACTTCTTCAAGCTGAGTCTCGTTCTGAAAGCCTGACAGTTGCTGCCTTAAGATCGCCGATACTTCGGCGGGTTTAATTTCTGCCATGTCTATTTGTTTTTATATTTCGTTTATTATTTGTTACTTAACTAATACTTCTCGCTCAATTCGTTTCGCAATTTGCTGAGCTTGGATTGTATGCTGGCATCAAATTGTTTATTGTCCATCTTTAAAATAAAACCACCAATAAGCAAAGGTTGTATTTTTTCTTTTAACTTGATTTGTTTGGAAGTTTGCAAGGTCAATTGGCGAATCAGTTGGCTCTTTGTATGCTCATCCAATGCTGTTGCGCTGGTAAGTTCCACTTCTTTGATGCCTTTGGACTCGTTGTAAAGTTCCACATATTGGTCGGCAATGGCTGGTATTACCATCTCGCGACGACCTTTAATGATAATTTCCATAAATTTGATAGAAATCACCGAAAGGTTGTTGGCGAATAGGGCGTGCACCACTTCCAGTTTTTTATGAACTTTAATTACCGGGCTTTTGATAAAACGGATAAAGTCGTATGATTGGCTGCTGATCAATTGAAGCTGCACCATATCTTCCCATACTTTATCCTGTTGCTTTTGTTCTAAAGCAAAGTTAAAGAGGGCTGTGGCATAGCGTCGTGCAATCTTTGTTTGATTCATACCTTATTAATTAAAATTAAGTTGATTCAATTGTTTTTCAACCAATTCGCTTTGTTTCTTTTTATCACTTAATTCAGCATTCAATACTTTTTCAGCAATTTCGATGGAAAGCTCAGCCACTTGCATTTTGATGGCATTCATTGCTGCACGCTTTTCATTTTCAATATTTTGTAGGGCATTTTCAACCAAACGTGAAGCTTCACTTTGTGCTTTTTCTTTTGCTTCAGCAATAATGCGATCTTTGGTTTTATTGGCCTCAACGATGATGGCTTCGCGCTCATGACGAGCTTCTGCTAAAAGCTTTTCGTTGTCGGATTTGAGTTTTTCCATTTCCAATTTGGTTTGTTTAGCCAAATCAAGGGAACTTGAAATGCTCTCTTCGCGTTCTTTTAACATGGAAAGGATGGGAATCCATGCAAATTTCTTAAGTACAAATAGCAAAAGAACGAAAACCAAAGTCATCCAAAAGATGAGACCTAATCCGGGAAGTACTAATTCCATAATTTATTCTTTGTATTATTTTGTTTATAAAGGCATTGTAAAATCCAACCTCCCTTCAACCAACCGTTGATTAGAGAGATTGGATGTGTTTTTGAGGTTATCCCATTACCACAATCAAAAGACTGATAACGATAGCGAAGAAGGCAACTCCTTCAACCAACGCAGCAGCAACAATCATGTTAGAACGGATATCACCAACAGCTTCGGGTTGACGGGCAATACCTTCTACGGCTTTACCACCAATTTGTCCAATACCGATACCGGCAGCGATAGCAGCCAATCCAGCACCGATTCCAGCGCCTGCTTTAGCTATACCTACATTTAATAAAATTGCTAATGTTAACATAAAAGTGAATTTATAATTAAAAAAATAAAAAAAGTGCCTGATTAATGATGACTTTCAACTGAATGCTCCTCTGTGTGATGTTCCTCCATAGCCATGCCAAAATATAAGGCCGACAACAAAGTGAATACATACGCCTGAATGAATGCAACCAAAATTTCGAGTAAACTTAAAAAGAGAGAAAAGCCCACGGAAACAATGCTTACGCCGTAGCCTCCAAAAACATTCATAGATCCAAAAATAAAGATCATGCTGATAAAGCCAAGAATTACAATATGACCCGCTAAAATATTAGCAAAAAGACGCACCATAAGAACGAATGGCTTGGTGAATACGCCCATAATTTCTACGACTGGCATTATAGGAATGGGGAGTTTTAACCACCAAGGAACTCCTGGAGTATTGATGATGTGTGCCCAATATTGTTTGTTAGCACTGAAACTGGTGATGACAAAAGTGAAAACTGCCAACACAAGGGTTACAGCAATATTACCAGTAACATTAGCGCCTCCTGGGAAGAGAGGAACTAATCCTAAAAGATTATTAATAAGGATGAAGAAAAACAAGGTCAGCAGAAAAGGCATGTATTTATGATACTTTTTCTCACCAATACTGGGTTTTGCAATGTCGTCGCGAACAAATAAAATGATCACTTCCAACATGTTTTGCAATCCTTTGGGAGCTACACCCTGGCGTTTTGTATAGGTACGACCAATGGTAATAAAGATTAATCCGATCAAAAAAGCACTTACCATAAGAGCCAATGCATTTTTGGTAATACTAAGATCGGTTGGAAGTGGACGACTGGGGTCAATTTCATGAGTGCCTTCCATTACTGGAATGATTTTGCCTTTGTGGGGAGCTTCATGACTCAGCATAAATCCTTGATATGACGCATGTCCATGCTCAAATCGAGAACTTAAAAAGATATGAAGTTTATTGTTTTCGTCTAAAAGTATGATTGGAAGTGGAATGCTTATGGCGTGTCCATTGAAATCGGCTATATGCCAATCGTGAGCATCCAAAACGTGCTCAAAAATCATTTCTCCTGCATTAAACTTTTTGGCATCTGCCTCATGATGGGTTGAATCAACCCCAACAGAATGGTCTTCTGCTTTAACAGAAACAGAAAAAAATATAAAAAACAGCAACAAAAAAGAGGCTGTTGCGGAGGCTCTACCTTCCCAAAACTTCCTAATAATCATAGATTTTGCTATAGATTGTTTGCAATTTATTCGTGTGCAAAGTTACTAAACTTTCTTAATTAAAAACCCCTTTGTCAAGGAAAAATTACATTTAAGTAAGTTAATACCCTTTTATAGCTTGTTTTATAACTCTTTGGGCTTTTTGGAGCTGAACAATTTGTATTATTCTCGATTCTTGTTGAGCTTGATTACCGCTACCGCTTCGAATGCCGAATACACAATATACAATACAAAAAAGCTCAGTAAAAAAGCCATAGCATCCTTGGGTTTTAAAACCGCGTACACAAAAAGTATTGCCAAAAAGCTGAGTAATTTTATGGTGGTGATCAGCATATAGCTGGTTACAAATTGACGAGGATTTTTACCCAGAACACCCATAAAGGCTTTATGAATGATAAAGGTAACCGACATAAAAAAGACGGGTAAAAAGGGGAGTACATGAGTCACCCATGCTTGAGGCATTCCGAAGAACCAGCCCAAACTGATTATTTCTACAAAAAGACTTAGACCAATGAGTTGTACCAAAAAGGATCTATAGGAATACATGGTTATGGATTTTTATTTTTTTTATCAAAACTACCAAGATCGCGTAAGGCTATATACATTGCTAAGGCAACAGAACTTACGCTCAATACCAAAGTAAAAATTGGGATCGTAAAATGAAAATATTTATCGAGCAGTGTTCCTCCCCAGGCCCCACCCAATACGGTCACTCCCATTTGAAAGGCAAGTGATGAATATTTTACATAATTATTTAAGGGGTTCTTTTTCAACTTTGGCGGTGGGTGGTCCTAATTTGGTTGTGCCCATATTTTGATCCTTATCCATATTGATGGTGCCACTGATATTAGCACCGGGTTCAATCGAAATTTTATTGGTGATAATATCGCCTTTGATGGTTGAGGTCGCTTTCAAACTAAGGAGTTCGCTAACTTTTACCTCTCCCTCTATAATGCCCATGATTTCAGCATTCTTACACTTCACTTCACCTTCAATTTTTCCACTAACTCCTAAAACCAATTTTCCTTCCACTTTCAACGTACCCACTACATTGCCATCAATGCGAATATCGCCTTTGGTTTCAATTTCTCCATGTATTTGAGTACCTGCAACTATTTTGTTAAATTCAACCACTGCGGGCTCATTTGTTATTCTTGACATGACCTAGATTTTTAGTAAAACGGGCTGCAAATATATAAACTTTTACTAACAACCCAATGTTCATAATAATACTCATATTCGTCAATCAATTTTTTTTGAATTCGACACCTTTGCAATATATTTTTGTAGCCTGCGTTTTATCAGGTCGTTGGGCTTTTACAATTAATAATTTTAATGTTTTGAATTATGGAAATGAATGAAAATAAAAAGGTTAATACCACTGGTTATAAAGTTACCATTGGTATTATGAGTGCCATTATTGCTGTCTTAATTTGGCTTTTGCTCTTCAGTCGCGAAGAAACAAAAGCAGTCATTGTTCAAAAAGAAGATTTGCGCACCGAACTCACTGCCGAACTTGAAGCCCTTATGGCCGAACAGGAAAAAGTGAAAGCCGAGTACGGAGAGCTTACCGTACAAGCCACTCAAAAGGATAGCATGATCAGTGCAAATGCTGAGGAGATTAAAAAGCTTTTGGCTAAAACTTCTGATTATAAAAAAATAAAACGCCAGCTCGATTACCTGCGTTCTATTCAACAAAGTTACATCGACCAATTGGATTCTCTCTATACTGTCAACCGCCAGTTGAAGCAGGATCTGGATGTGGCCAATACCGAAATTCAGAAAAAAAACCAACAAACTCAGCAGTTGAGCCAAGAGAAAGATCAGCTAACGAAAATTGTTGAAACAAGTTCAGGACTCAAAGCCTATAATGTAAAAGGAACTACCTTTAGTATAAAAGGGAAATCAAACCGCGAGGTGGAGACTTTTAAAGCCAGTAGAGTTGAAAGGGTAAAAATACGTTTTACTGTAAGCGAAAATCCCCTAGCTAAACCAGGCCCACGTACCGCCTATATTAGAATTGCGCGTCCTGATGGTCTTATTATTTCCAAAGGTAAAGGCGACGAATATTCCTTCGAAGCCAATGGCACTCGGTTACAGTATTCTTTGAAATACGATTTTGAATATGAAAATAAAGCCATGGATATTGAAGTTAATTGGGATAAACAAACCGATACTCCTGCCATGGAAGGCAAGTACCATGTGGCTATTTATCTCGATGGACAAATGATTGGACAAAATCAATTTGTTCTCGAATAGTGATTTAATTTAATAATATCGAAAAACCTCTGAATTTGTATTTGGAGGTTTTTTTATGCTTGTCCTAATAACATCAATGTGTTAGTTTTTTTAATCTTAACCTAGGGGGGCAGCTTCCTCCTTTGGTTACTTTTACCTCAAATTGAAAACCTATGAATCCCATTAGCATTGCTGCTTTACATAAAATATTTCTCTCCTCCAGAGGAGTTTGCACCGATACCCGTACCATTCAGACTGGTGAAATTTTCTTTTGCCTTAAAGGGGATAACTTTAATGCCAACCAATTTGCCAAAAAGGCACTGGAGATGGGTGCCCTTTATGTGATAATTGATGAGGAACAATTTTATATCGATGAGCATACCATATTGGTTCCCGATGTGTTAGAGTATTTGCAGCAACTGGCAGCCTTCCACCGCCGACGTTTTAATATTCCCGTCATTGGGATTACTGGAACAAACGGAAAAACCACCACCAAAGAAATGCTCAAAACGGTACTTTCAACCCATTTTAAAGTCCATGCCACGCTAGGCAATCTCAACAACCATATAGGAGTCCCACTCACGCTGCTCAGTATGCCCCAAGATACTGATATTGCAATAATTGAAATGGGAGCCAATCACTTGGGCGAAATTGCGGATTTATGCAAAATTTCTGACCCCAGTTATGGCATTGTTACTTCCATTGGCAGAGCCCATCTTGAGGGTTTTGGAAGTATCGAAAATATTATCGAAACCAAGACTGCGCTTTATCGTCATGTGGATAATAATGCAGGTAAAGTGTTTGTTAACGCCGATGATGATCTTCTGATGAAACTTTCTGAAGGCTTGGATCGGTACACTTATGGGCGCAACCCTCAGGCCAACCTTATTGCGCAAAGTATGGATCAAGAGGTGTTTGCGGGTGTGGTGTGGAATCAAATGCAAATAAAATCGCAACTGGTTGGAAGTTTCAATTTCCCCAATCTTATGGCCGCTTTGGCTGTGGGCGATTACTTCCAGCTAACTCCTGAGCAAATGGCCAATGCCATTCAAAATTACGCCCCAAGCAACAAACGATCGCAACTGCAAAAAACCAATAAAAATACTTTGGTCGTTGATGCATACAATGCCAATCCAAGCAGTATGGAAGTGGCCATTGAAGCCTTCAGAGGGCTACAACACTCTAATAAATGGTTGATCTTAGGGGATATGCGAGAACTTGGAGAGGAAAGCGAACACGAGCATCGTCTACTCATCAATCGGCTTAGGGGTTTTGATTCTCAAAAGATTATTCTTGTAGGGCCTCAATTGCACCGATTGGCGGGT
>DZDC01000009.1:14988-16840 GCA_022736595.1 Draconibacterium orientale
AAGGTTGGAGCTATAAAATAATTGCCGCCAAAACCATTCCTTATTCCGCTTCTTGGCAAGCAAAGCTTAAAACAGCTCCCATTCTTTCAGCGTTGGAACTCACCGTTCTGGATTGGGAATATGGCCATTATCTTGGTCAATGTGTGGCTCAATTTATCGAAGAGTTAAACTTAGAAGTTGATTTGGTGGCCTCGCATGGGCATACCGTTTTTCACCAACCAAACTATGGTTTTACCTTGCAAATAGGTGCAGGAGCGGCACTTGCAAGCCATTTAAAAGCCCCATTGGTTTTTGATTTTCGTTCGCAAGATGTGGCCATTGGAGGTCAAGGAGCACCGCTGGTGCCTGTGGGTGATCAGTTGCTCTTTTCAGAGTTTGAAGCTTGCCTTAACTTGGGTGGAATTGCTAATGTAAGTTTCAATAAACAAGGGAAACGGGTGGCTGGCGATATTTGCTTCTGCAATATGGCCCTCAACGACCTTGCTCAAGAGCTTCAATTATCTTTTGATCCCCAGGGCTCTGAAGCTGCAAAAGGTCAAATAATTCCGAATCTTTTGGCGACCTTGAATCAACTGGAATATTGTAAAAGGGGTTTTCCAAAAAGCTTGGGACGGGAAGATTACTCAAGCTGGTTCCACCCCATTCTTCAACCCTATCGTCACCAACCTCATGATGTCTTACATACATTGAATCAGCATATTGCACAACAAATTGCAGAAACATTAAACCCCATTTCGGGTCGTATTTTAATAACTGGAGGAGGTGCTTATAATACTTTTTTGATGGATCTTTTAAAAGAAAAGGAGGCAATGAAATGGGTACTTCCGTCAAATCAGATCATTGAATTTAAGGAAGCCTTGGTATTTGCTTTTTTAGGGTATCTGCGCTATGAAGGACAAGTCAACATTTTAGCTTCGGTTACCGGAGCTCCTAACAATCATAGCTCAGGTTCTATTATTTATCCAACAAAGTCATAATTATGAACGAACAACAAATTGTTGAACAAACAATTACCTATTTTAAGGAACAGTTTTCAGGTGAATCGACAGGTCATGATTGGCATCATTTACGCCGTGTTTGGTCTTTAGCAAAATCCATAGCGGAAGCCGAAGGAAACATGGATTTGTTTGTGGTTGAAATGGGAGCCTTGCTCCATGATATTTCAGATCATAAATTCAATGGAGGCGACGAAACTCTCGGAGGGAAAGAGGCCGAAAAATTTCTAAGGCAGTTTGATATTGCAGAAGATCGTATTTTTAAAATAGTACAAATTGTGCAAGAAATCAGCTTCAAAGGGATGTCGGTGCGCACGCCTATGAGTTCTCCTGAAGGTGCCGTTGTGCAGGATGCCGACCGCTTGGATGCCATTGGAGCCATTGGCATCGCTCGTACTTTTGCCTATGGAGGAGCTAAAGGGCGCCCCATTTATGATCCTTTGATTAAGCCTGTCTGCCATACTTCCTTTGCTGCTTATAAAACCTCAAGTGCGCCCACTCTAAATCATTTTTACGAAAAACTTTTACACCTCAAAGACCGACTCAATACCGCCACTGCACATAAGGAAGCCATTCGTCGGCAAGATTTTATGGAAGATTTCTTAAAGCAGTTTTATCGCGATTGGGATGCTCAAATTGAGGATTAAAAAGGATGCTTCGTTAAAAATGGTTTTAGAATAATAGTTAACTTTGATGCTTTCAAAATTGAGACCTATGGAAAATCAAAAAAGGATGAGCATCAAACAGATGGAGCTTGACGACAGGCCGCGTGAAAAGATGTTGAACAAAGGAGCTGTGGCCTTAAGCAATGCCGAATTGGTTGCCATTATTTTAGGCAGTGGAAATGCTCAAGAGAC
>DZDC01000009.1:16940-34021 GCA_022736595.1 Draconibacterium orientale
TAAGCAATGCCGAATTGGTTGCCATTATTTTAGGCAGTGGAAATGCTCAAGAGACCGCGGTGCAACTGGGTCAACGTATTTTGCTTTCAGTAGATCACAACTTGCTCGATTTAGGAAAACTTGGCATCACTGAGCTAACTCAGTTTAAAGGAATGGGCGAAGCCAAAAGCATCTCGTTGATGGCTGCTTTGGAGTTAGGTCGCAGAAGGAGAGAGGCCGAAGTGATGGAACGGAAGTCGATTCAAGGATCCAAAGATGTTTTTGAAATTTTTCAAAGCAGCCTCATCGATAGTCCTTTTGAAGAGTTTTGGATTCTTTTGCTCAATCGGGCCAATAAAATAATAGGCAAACATCAGATTAGCAATGGGGGCGTTTCAGGAACAGTGGCCGATCCAAGGCGTATTTTCCAATTGGCCATTCAGCATCTGGCTTCGGGCTTGATTCTTTGCCATAACCATCCCAGTGGCAACCTAAAACCGTCACAAGCCGACTTACAGCTTACCCAAAAAATAAAGGCAGGAGCTTCCTTACTTGATATCAATCTTTTGGATCACCTTATTATCAGCGACCAAAAATATTATAGCTTTGCCGACGAAGGACAACTCTAATGTAATCGTATGAATAGCCTTTTGATTTTTATTCCCAAACGTACCAATCGATTGATTTACATCTTCAATTTGATGTTTAAAGAACGTATGGGCTTGAAGATTCAATTGACGGTAAATGAAGAGGAATTTCTTGCCTATCGAGACCCTAAATTGAGCTATGGACATTATCCCGTTGCCAATGAATTTTTTGTGGCTTGTTCCGAGCTTTTATTCGAAAGAGGCATTCAAGAACAGGAGATTGGCACGGTAACCTACCAAGACCTGCCTGCGATTTTTCCAACTTATCATCGAAAATCGGTTTTTCCTTTCGATCCCTTCGCTGCGGCATTTTATTTAGTGACACGGTATGAGGAATATTTACCCTTTATAAAGGATCAATACGGACGGTTTACCCCTGTGCAAAGCATTGCTTATCAAGAGGGCTTTTTATATTCCCCAGTGGTAGATCATTGGCTCGAAGATTTAAAATCAAAGCTCAAATTGCAATTTCCACAACTCGAAATAGCTGAAAGAACGTACCATTTTACTCCTACCATCGATATTGATGCAGCTTATGCTATCAAGCATAAAGGATTGTTTAGATTTATTGGAGGTTATATGAAGGATTTAGCTGCAAATCGTTGGAAAGATATGGTTTATCGAACCCAAGTTCACCTCAATTTAAGACCCGATCCTTTTGATACTTTTCGATATCTCATTGACGTACACCGCAAACATCATCTCAAAGTAATCTATTTTATACTTTATGCCGATTATGACACCAACGATAAAAATGTGCCTATTTATAGCCGACATTTCATCGACTTGCTCAACGAAATGGGCGACTATGGTCGATTAGGGATTCACCCTTCTTTTGCTTCCAATGATAGCAAAGATCGACTGCGACGTGAAGTGAATAATTTGAGCAAAAGCGTGCATCGCGAGATTACTTTAAGCCGTCAACACTTCCTTGTGTTGCACTTTCCAAGTACCTACCGCAACCTTCTCGACAATGGAATTTTAGATGATTATAGCATGGGTTATGCCAGTAATTACGGTTTCAGGGCTTCCACCAGTCATTCATTTTTGTTTTACGATTTGGAATTGGAATATACCACTGCCTTACGTATTCACCCGTTTATGGTAATGGAAGGAACACTGAAAGATTACCTTGGCTATAGTCCTGAACAAGCTTATGAAGTATATACAAAAATGGTAGATGAAGTTAAATCAGTTAACGGTACCTTCATTAGTTTATGGCACAACGAAAGCGTTAATAACCTTAACCGATGGAAGGGTTGGCGCGAAGTTTATGAAAAGATGATTTTATATGCGCTTCCCTAAAAATAGAATTTGTCTATTTCCAGTCTTGATTTTCATGCTTTTGGGTTGTTCGGTAGAGCAAAAGGTAGCTATGAAAATGCAGAACCAAAGTCCGAAAGTGAATGTAATCTTATATTCCCAACCCGAGGTTTATTGTAACCCTTCAGCCTATCGTGAATCGGAGGAGGTTGTACCTCCAGATCCAGCAGAAATAGCGCTGCAAATGAAAAAATCACGGTGGCTTCAATTCATAAAAATCGACGACTTTGAGTCGAAAATGGAAACGGAACTGAAAGTTGCATTGAGAAAGTATGGGATGCGCTGCATTGCCGAAGACTCCTTGGCTTTCTTTACCCAATTGGGTTTCCCTAAAATGATTTTAGACATCAAACAACTGGAAATTGAAGAAAGTGGGTGGCCTTTATACGATGAAAAAACCATTAGCTATTTTAAAGCTTTCAATACCTTTGATACTACTTACCAAGCTTTTGCGATCGAAGGCACTGATTTGTTTTACTCTGAATTTGAAGTTTTAGCACTTCGAGTGCATCTGTGGGTTCAGGTTAATCTTCAAATCAACGATAGCACCCAAAGCACAGAACTGGTTTATTTGGAATATTATTTAAGGCAAAATACTGAGGGTTATTTCGTAGTTACTCCAAAATTGAATATTGTATATGGTGCTGTAATCGAGGAGATTAATCCTTTAGAAATTTCGACCTTTCCAATAAACTCCGCCAACTTTTTTGCTGATTTGATCACCCAATATTTTTTGAATACCACCCTTTCTTATCAGATGCAAACCCAATACAAAAAGCCTGCTCGTAGATTTTGGTATCTGAATCCCAAATCGGGAAGAGTGATGCCTATTGATAACCCACCCAGTTATATTATTCAAGAATAATAGATAACCAAGGATAATGAAGCCAAAATTGTACTAATTTGCAGCCTCTAAAATAACAACCACAAAAACTATTTATACGATGACTTACATCATTACCGGAGCAGGACTTACCATCGAAGATGTGGTAGCCGTGGCTCGTCATAATCAAAAGGTAGCCCTCAGCGACGAAGCTTTACAACGAATCAAAGTTTGCCGCGCCATGTTAGAACGCAAAATTGACGCACATGAAATCATGTATGGCGTCAACACTGGAATTGGAGAATTTTCAGAAGTAGTTCTCAACGACGATCAAGTTAAAGAATTTCAGAAATATCTGATTTACAACCACTCCGCGGGTATTGGAGACCCTATGCCCCTTGAGTATGTGCGTGCAGCCATGTTGGGTCGCATCAATGTGCATGCTCATGGTAACTCTGGTATTAGACCTGAAATAACGTTGACCTTGGTCGAAATGTTGAATAAAGGGGTTACTCCTTTTGTTTGTCAAAAGGGAAGTGTGGGAGCCTCTGGAGATTTAGCTCCCATGTCGCAAATTGCATTGCTGCTCTTGGGCGAAGGTCAAGCGTACTATCAAGGAAAGTTGCTCGAAGGAGTTGAAGCTATGAAACTTGCCGGAATAGAAGCGCCAGGATTACAAGCCCGCGACGGCTTAGGAACCATCAATGGTTCCAATGTGCTTACTGCCATGAGCGCCATTTGGCTTTACGACGCCAATAATTTTATGAAGCAAGCTGAAATTGCGGCGGCCATGAGCCTCGAAGCACTCAAAGCCAATATGAAACCTTACACCGCTAAGTTACATGAGGTTAGGGGTTTTAAAGGAGCTGTGCGCTCGGCCATGGCCATCAATAAATGTGTTGAAGGTGGTGATTTGAAAGAAGAGAAAGTGCCCCATAAAGTTCAAGATGCATACAGCATGCGTTCTACACCACAAGTCATTGGTGCCGCACACGATGCCTTGGCCTATGCTCGGTCTCAAGTGGAAATTGAACTGAATGGGGTGGGTGACAATCCCATCTTTTTCCCAGAAGAAAACCTTACGCTCAGTGGGGCAAACTTCCAAGGAACACCCGTTTCACTCCCCATGGAAATGGCAGGAACGGCACTAACCATGGTTTGCGTGCTAAGCGAACGTCGTCTAAACAGACTTAATAACCCTGCTTTGAGTGTTGGATTGCCTGCATTCTTAACGAAAGGCGCTGGTATGTTTTCAGGCTTAATGCTTAGCCAATACACCGCTGATATGCAAATTGTAGAACAAAAAATTCTTTGCACTCCTGCCAGTATCCAAAGCATACCCGCTGCCGCCGACCAAGAAGATTTTGTGTCAATGGGAATGAATACCGCCATCAAGAATTTCCAAATCCTAGATAATGCCTACGGGATATTAGGAATTGAGTTTATGGCTGCGGCTCAAGCTCTTGATTTTCGCGAATACCATTTTGGTAAGGGAGTAACTAAAGCAAAGGAAGTAATTAGGAAATATGTAGCGTTTTTAGAAATCGATAGACCACTTTATCCTGATCATACGCGAATGAAGGAGTTGGTGAAGTCATGCGAAATTTTGAATGAAGTTGAGAATGTAGTTGGAAAGCTCGAATAATAAATGATTTACAGTTTTTCGTTGGTTTTATGTAACAATTATTAATAAAACAGTGTTAAATCAGGTAATTTACGTGGGACGAAATAAAGGTTAGCTTCTATTTTTGCGACACTATAATTAATTAATATCTATATTGAAATGTTTGTTACCATAGTTAAAATTAGGAAATGGGAGAAAGCAGGTAATTTATCTAAACTCATCCAAACCTTACAATCTTCAGATCCGGAATTGAGAAAGGCAGTTTGCTTAAGTATCGCAAGTTTGCAATCGGCTCAAGCCATGGTAGCCCTTAGGTATATTGAGACCTACGACGAAGATCAGTTTGTGAAACTTACTGCCACTCAAAGTATTCAAGTGATGTTGAGCAATGTGCCTTATTTTGCAGCAGCTCAGGAAGAAATACCTCAAGAAGTGGGTTATTTGAATTTAGCTGGTCAGATAGCCTAAACGTTAATATTACTTTTAAGAAAAAGGGAATCAAAAAAGGATTCCCTTTTTTGTTGTGTCAAAAAACCATGTTTTGATTGATGAATTTGGTTTTAAACTTGATTCAATTCCAATTCCATAATCCCATAAAAGCCTATCTTTGTCGCAGAATTGAATTTAACAATAAAACTATAAATCCGTATGATTCAGAAAGTAACATCTAAAGAAGCCATGGCTCTTGAAGACCGCTATGGTGCTCACAACTATCACCCACTTGGAGTGGTACTTGAAAAAGGAGTAGGTCACAAAGTTTGGGACGTGGAAGGTAAAGAATATTTCGACTTTTTAAGTGCTTATTCAGCAGTAAATCAAGGACATTGTCATCCTAGAATTATCAACGCCCTTACAGCACAGGCTCAAAAACTCACCTTAACATCTCGTGCTTTTTACAATAATGTTTTAGGGCAATACGAAAAATACGTTACCGAGTTTTTTGGCTATGATAAGGTTTTGCCAATGAATACCGGAGCAGAAGCCGATGAAACCGCACTTAAGCTCATTCGCAAATGGGCCTATAAAATAAAGGGCGTGCAAGAGGGAGAAGCTAAAATTATTGTTGCGGCTGAAAACTTTCACGGTCGGACCATTACCATCGTAAGTATGAGCACCGATCCCGATGCTAAGAACGAATTTGGTCCTTTTACCCCTGGTTTTATTACCATTCCTTATAACGATTTGAAAGCGTTGGAAGAAGCACTTCAAGATCCTAATGTAGCTGCTTTCTTGGTGGAGCCTATTCAGGGTGAAGCTGGCGTGTTTGTTCCAGATCAAGGATATTTGAAAAAATCTTACGATTTGTGCAAAGCTCACAATGTACTGTTTGTGGCCGATGAAGTACAAACAGGAATAGCCCGCACTGGGAAAATGCTCGCTTGCGACCACGAAGGCGTCCGTCCTGATATTCTGATATTAGGCAAAGCCCTTTCGGGAGGAGTGATGCCCGTTTCAGCGGTTTTGGCCGACGACGCCATCATGCTCACCATCAAACCTGGAGAACACGGCAGCACCTTTGGGGGTAATCCTCTCGCAGGAGCGGTAGCTATGGAAGCACTTCAAGTAATAATAGATGAAAACTTGGCCGAAAAGGCTCAAAAACTAGGCGAAATATTTAGAGCTGAAATCATGAAAATCGAATCACCCATGATTGAGCTTGTACGTGGAAAGGGATTGCTTAATGCAGTAATTATTAAACCAATGAATGGTAAAACGGCTTGGGATGTTTGCGTTAAAATGGCCGAAAATGGACTCCTAGCAAAACCTACCCACCAACATATTATTCGTTTTGCGCCTCCTTTGGTCATTACTGAAGATGAGTTGATGAAAGCCATTGAAATTATTCGCAAAAGCATTGTTGCGTTGCACTAAAATATTCAGTTATGAATTTGCAAAAAGACTATCTCGTGGAGGTAGTCTTTTTTTTGTAGTAAATTTAACAAGCTTAACCCATTGATCAGTAATGTAAAGTGTAAAAAATCATACATTCAAATGTAAATTTATAACAAATAATATCTTCACAAGATTTAAAATATCTATCTTTGAGGGCTGCAATAAACTGCAATATAATTAACTTATTATACTGTTAATCAATTATTTATAAGTATATCATGATTAAGAATAACTTTCTCAGTCGCCATATTGGACCCCGCGAGAATCAAACCCAAGAAATGTTAAGCGCCATTGGCGTTAAAAGTGTGGATGAATTAATCGATCAAACCCTTCCTAAGTCCATTAGATTGCCCAAAAGCCTAGATTTGTCTGAAGGCATTGCTGAAAGCGAGTTTATCAGCCACATGCGTAAGTTGGCAGCTAAGAATAAGATTTATAAGTCATTTATCGGAATGGGTTATTACGATACCTTTTTGCCCGCAGTGATTCAACGTAATGTACTCGAAAATCCAAGCTGGTACACCAGTTATACTCCCTATCAAGCCGAAATTTCGCAAGGTCGATTAGAAGCTCTGCTCAATTATCAAACCATGGTAAGCGAACTCACTGGATTTGGAATGGCCAACTCATCACTTTTGGATGAAGCTACTGCAGCTGCCGAGGCAGTTTTATTGGCTTTTCACTCACGGTCACGTCAGCAAGAAAAGAATGGTGTAATGACCTTTTATGCTGATAGCGAACTTTTCCCTCAAACTCTTGATGTATTGCGTACTCGCACTGCTCCTTTGGGGATAGAACTGATTATAACCGATTGTGCCCATTTCGAGTTTTCCAATAAGGTTTTTGGATACATGGTTCAATATCCAAATAATAAAGGGCAAGTGGTTGACTATCGCGAATTGGTAGAGAAAGCGCATGCAAATGAAGCTGTGGTTTGTGTTGCTACCGATTTATTAAGCCTTACGCTACTCACTCCTCCTGCAGAATGGGGTGCTGACGTAGCTTTTGGAAGCTCTCAACGTATGGGAATTCCGATGGGTTTTGGTGGCCCTCATGCCGCATTTTTTGCCTCCAGCGATAAATATAAAAGAAGTATCCCTGGACGTATTATAGGCATCAGTGTTGATAGTCGTGGAAAACGTGCTCTGCGCATGGCTCTTCAAACTCGCGAACAACACATCAAACGTGAAAAAGCCACTTCCAACATTTGTACTGCTCAGGCTTTACTGGCCAATATGGCGGGTATGTATGCCACTTATCATGGACCTCAAGGCCTCAAAAATATAGCCTCAGATATTCATCAAATGGCGGTTTGTACTGCTAAAGAGCTGGAAAAATTGGGTTACAAACAACTCAATAAGACCTTCTTTGATACGCTGTATGTTCAATTACCTGCTCAAGTGGATAAGGTGGCTTTAGAAGCCAGCTTGTTGAACAAGCAAATTAATATTCGTTATTATGCAGATAATCACGTAGGTATTAGCTTTGACGAAACCAAAAAACTATGCCATCTCAATACCTTGTTAAGTGTTTTTGCAGAGGCAGCATGTAAAAGCTTTACTAACCTTACTTCTTATGCAACTTCTAATAATTTAGGGACTTTTGAGCGTCAATCGGCTTATTTAACTCAGGCAGTGTTCAATACCTATCATTCTGAAACAGAAATGATGCGTTTTTTGAAGCGTCTTGAAATCAAAGATTTAGCATTAGATCGCGCCATGATACCTCTTGGATCTTGTACCATGAAACTTAATGCAGCCTCAGAAATGATGCCCATAACCTGGCCCGAATTTGCTGGCTTGCATCCGTTTATTCCTGCCGACCAAGCCGAAGGATATCATGAGATGATTCAAGACTTGGAGCGTGACTTGGCCACCATTACTGGTTTTGATGGCATTTCACTTCAGCCCAATTCAGGAGCTTCTGGCGAATATGCAGGTTTATTAGTAATCATGGCATACCATCAAAGTCGTGGCGATGGCCATCGTAAAGTATGTTTAATTCCTTCTTCTGCTCATGGAACTAATCCAGCTTCTGCTGTGATGGCAGGCATGGATGTAGTAGTAACAAAATCTACCGACTTGGGAGAAGTAGATATCGAAGACTTAAAGTTGAAGGCAGAGCAATACAAAGATTCGCTCGCTGCTTTAATGATTACCTATCCTTCGACCCATGGGGTTTTTGAAGAACGCATCATTGAGATTATCGATATCATCCACCAAAATGGCGGCCAAGTGTATATGGATGGAGCCAATATGAATGCCCAAGTGGGGCTTACCAATCCAGGCTTTATTGGTGCCGACGTTTGTCATTTGAACTTACATAAAACCTTTGCCATACCACATGGTGGAGGTGGTCCAGGTGTGGGTCCCATTGGAACAGCCAAACACCTAACTCCATTTTTACCTGCCCACCCAGTAGTTACTACCGGTGGAACTAAAGGAATTTTGGCAGTTTCAGCCGCTCCTTATGGCAGTGCACTGGTGTTGCCTATTTCTTATGGATATATTAAAATGATGGGCGAAAGTGGACTCACTGAAGCAACTCGTATGGCCATTTTAAATGCTAACTATTTGAAAGCTAAACTCCAGTCTGACTATAAAATTCTTTACACAGGTAAAAATGGTCATGTGGCACATGAACTCATTTTAGATTGCAACGAATTTAGCCGCACCGCTGGAATTCAAGTTATTGATATTGCCAAGCGATTGATGGATTATGGCTTTCATGCACCCACGGTTGCCTTTCCAGTACATGGTACTTTGATGGTGGAACCTACCGAAAGTGAACCCCTTTACGAACTGGATCGCTTTGTCGAAGCCATGCATCTTATCCGTGAAGAAATTCGCGAGGTGGAAAATGGAACTGCTTCACGAGAAGTGAATACCATTAATCAGGCACCTCATACCGTTGATGTAGTAACTTCTGATGAGTGGAATCGTCCCTATAACCGTGAGAGGGCTGCTTTTCCAACCTTTCATGTGAAAGCGGACAAATATTGGCCAACGGTCGCTAAAATCGATGATGGTTATGGTGATCGTAATCTGGTATGCCAATGTGAGCCTATAGAAAGCTATATGTAGATGCCAAGCAACTCAAAATTATTATTCTTGTCATTTCTGTGGTTTTTAGTTATTTTTGCAAACTTTAATCTATTTCATATTATAAATCAATAAATCAAATCATGAACAAGTTTTACCTAACACTTTTATTATCAGTGTCATTTGTATGGGCAATGGCTCAACAAGTACAACCTACCTTGCGCACCCACGAAGGAGTACAAAGCGCTGTAAAATTGGATGCTTCAGTTGGAAAACAACAAATGGAATCCATTCGCAACCTTAATTCAAAATCTACCGAAAGCCGTTGGTTTTATCAACCAGTTGCATTCAGTATCTTTAATCCAAATGGTGACTTTGCCGATTACTATGCAGTAAACATTTTCCCCGATACTACCATGTTAGAAAGTGGAGATCAACCTGCTGATGGTCATATCTTCTTCCATTCTTATGCTGTTTCTATGGATCCTGCTTCTTCTGTTTTTGAAGAAAACGGAGTAAATAACTTCAACGATTATACCAAATATTCTTTAGATAGTATCGATTTGGGATATATTTATTCAAGGAACACTGCTTCAACTGTGGTTGATACCATCGTAATGCAAGTGCAAGTGAATACTTGGGGATATACATTAACTTCTGCCTCATACTCTTGGGTTCAATCCATTTATGGAGTTTCAACCATGCGTGTTGCTGCTATTCTTCATGATGCAATGTCATGGAAAGCTACTTCATCTGATGCACATAACGTAGGAACTTACAAATGGGCTCTTAATCAAGCAGATTCCTCTGCTAATCCAGCACGTTTTGCCAAAGCTTTATCTTCAGCTTTACAACTTGCAGGTGGTGATGTAGTAAAAGCTACTTTTACTTTTGTTCCTGGTTATACTTGGACTCCTAATGTGGATTCAATTCAAATGTACAATGAATTCTCATTCTTAACTTTTGGAAATGCTTCGGGTAACATTTATCCTTACTACGTAGAAAATGATTTGAACACCAATCAAACTTTGAGAACCTTTGCTTATCGCGACGCCACTGACGATACTTATGAGCCTGCTTATTTCTTTATCAGCTCACCATTCCCATACCAATATCATGATGTGGCCATGCGCTTCACAGGCTTGAACGTGGGTATCGAAAACAATACTTCTAACTTCAACGTAGCTCAAAACCAACCTAACCCATTTAATGGAACTACTACCATCAACTACAGCCTTGATAAAGCTGCTAATGTTAGCTTATCAGTTTACAATGTAGCTGGCGCATTAGTTATCAACCAAAGCGAAGGCTTCAAAAATGCCGGTAACCACCAAATTTCTTTAGATGGAAGCAACCTTCCTGCTGGTGTTTACTACTATACTTTCGTAGCTGATAACCAAAAAGTAACCAAGAAAATGATTGTTTACTAGTCTATTTTCTTATCTAATATTGAAAAGCTGTTTCCATTGGAAACAGCTTTTTTTTAGGTTTTAACCGCAGCTTTTATACCTTTGTGGGTAGTTAAACTTCTTAAGATTTATGAGTATAGTCACCGGCGCATCAGGGCTTTTGGGCTCGCATCTTTGTCTTTATCTTCTTCAACAAGAGAAAGAGGTTTGGGCTTTGATACGATCAAAAGAAGGCGAACAGAAATTGGTAAATTTCATTCAAGATCAAGGACTTGAGCTTGGAAACAAACTCCATGTTTTACAAGTAGATCTTTTGGATTTGGAGTCTTTAGAGAAGACTTTTTCTCTTCATCATCAGGTGTATCATTGTGCGGCCATGGTAAGTTTTAATAAAAACGATTACCATGAATTGTGGCAAACCAATGTGGAAGGAACTAAAAATGTAATTGAAGCTTGTAAGATCAATCAAAACCGACTGCTTCATGTGAGCAGCATCGCTGCGCTGGGTAGGGGCATGAATCAACAACCCACCATCGAAACCGATTATAGAGAAAGCACTTACCGAAGTTCAGAATATTCAAAAAGTAAATTTGTGGCTGAGCAAGAAGTCTGGCGCGCTCATGCTGAGGGGCAAGAGGTAGTAATTGTTAATCCCAGTGTAATTCTTGGACAAGGCGATTGGCAGAAATCGAGTAGCAAATTGTTTGATACAGTGTACAAAGGATTGCATTTTTATACCTCGGGGAGCAATGGTTATGTTGATGTAAAGGATGTGGCAAAGGCCATGTACCAACTGATGAATTCCGAAATAAATGGGGAACGCTATATTCTTAACGGGGCCAATTTAACCTATCAACGGCTTTTTGAACTCATGTCAAAAGGTTTAAATGTGTCCGCTCCAAAGATTCATGCGGGCAAAATACTCTCAGAACTTACTTGGATTTCCCTTGCAATAGCATCTTGGTTTTCTCGCTCAAAACCCTTAATTACTAAAGAAACAGCGCGCTCGGCGAATACCTTTTACTCCTATTCATCATCTAAAATCCAAAAAGAACTTGATTTTGAATTTACCCCCATTGAGCAAACCATTAATAGCGTAGCTTTGCAGTACCTTCACCAAAAATCATAACCATGACCCAAAACCTACAAATACTAAAGAAGTCAGGAGAGCTAGTCCCCTTTGATATTGAAAAGCTTCGAAATTCACTTCTACGGTCGGGAGCTTCTACGGAGATGGTAGAAGAAGTGATGGATTCATTATTGGTGGGCTTGCATTCAGGAATGAGTACCCATAAAGTGTATTCACAGGCATATCAGATACTTTCAAAACTCTCACATCGAAGTGCAGGTCGTTATCGACTTAAAAAGGCCATCATGGAATTGGGGCCTACGGGATTTCCGTTTGAGCAATATGTGGCGGCTCTTTTTCAAGCAAGAGGAATAAAAGCAGTTACAGGTCAAATAATTGAAGGCCGATGCGTACAACATGAAGTGGATGTGGTGGGCGAAAACAATGAAAAGGTTATTGTGGTTGAATGTAAATTTCATCGCGATGGAAACACCAAAAGCGATGTAAAAATTCCGTTGTACATCCATTCGCGCTTCGAGGATATTTATCTAAAATGGAAAGAGGAAGGAAGAATTGGAAATCGGGAGTTTGAAGGGTATTTAATCACCAATACCCGTTTTACTGAGGATGCTGTAAACTATGGAAAATGCGCAGGGTTGCATCTCATCTCTTGGGATTATCCCCAGGGGCATAGCCTTCGCGACCTAATCGATGCCTCAGGACTGCACCCTATTACCAGTCTTAAAAGTTTGAATTCTAAAGAGAAGGAATCCATACTAGGCAAAGGCATAGTACTTTGCCGCGATCTCAACGATGAAGTGCTGAAGCAAGCCAATATTTCTCTAAATAAAATCCCTAAAATTCTTCTTGAATCCCATAGTTTATCAGAATGAGCGAAGTAACAGCAAAGAAACACTTAGGACAGCATTTTTTAAAAGACCAAAATATTGCAGCCAAAATTGCGGACAGTCTTAAGACCAACGAAGGCGTGGTTTTGGAGGTGGGTCCTGGAATGGGAATGCTAACGCATTATCTTTTAACGCGCAGCAATGTTCAACTTTTTGTGGCAGAGGTTGACCGGGAATCAGTAGCTTATTTATTGGACCACCAAATTTTAAAAGACCACCAAATCCATGGCGATTTTCTGAAACTTGATTTGGAAAAGCTGTTTCCCTCTGGTCTGAGCGTTATTGGCAATTTCCCCTACAATATTTCAAGTCAAATACTTTTCAAAGCCATCGACAATCGCGCTTTGGTTGTGGAACTCACAGGGATGTTTCAGAAAGAAGTAGCCGAGCGCATAGGAGCCAAACCAGGGAATAAACAGTATGGAATTTTGAGTGTTTTGGCTCAAGCCTACTTTGATGTTGAGTACTTATTTACGGTTTCGGAGCATGTTTTTAATCCTCCTCCAAAGGTAAAATCAGGAGTAATTCGATTGCTCCGAAAGCCAAATTTTGTATTGAATTGTAACGAGAAACTGTTCAAGGAAATTATTAAAACCACCTTTAACACTCGACGCAAGATGTTGAGAGTTAGCCTAAAACCATTTTTAGCACCAGGAAGTGAAATGTTAAAAGACCCTTTCTATACCAAGCGACCAGAAGAATTGGGAGTGGATGACTTTGTGCGTTTAACGCTTCAAGTGGAGCTTGAGAATGGATCGCGAATCAAGAAAGATTAAAAATCGCCACACACCAGTAGCTACAGCCATGCCAACCGTGGCGCCTCCCAAAACGTCGGCAGGGAAATGCACGCCCAAATATATGCGACTGTAGCCAATCAATGCGGCCCAAAAAAGGAGAAATCCTGAGAAATAAATACCAGGTCGAAGACTCCAAATCAGAAAGGTGGCCACTGAGAAAAAGTTAGCCGCATGGGAGCTGACAAATCCATATTGTCCACCACAATGGTCTTTCACAATATGTACAAAAGGCTGTATATCTTCACTGTGACAAGGACGCAATCGCATAAACACATTCTTAAACAAATGCACGGATACCAAATCGGCCATGCTTAAAGTTACGATTAGGAAGAGAATAATTAAAATTGCATTGCGTTGAAACTTCAAATAAATCAAGGTGATAAATAAGAAGTAAAGAGGAAGAAAAGTAAGGGCATCGGAAGTCCAATACATCACCACATCCCAAAATTCGTTGTTATGGGAGTTCAGAAAAAGAAAAAGCGATTTATCCCACTGAATGAGTTGCTGCAGCATGAGCTTGGGGCTTTAGACTTGGGAGTTTATTTTTCCCCAAATCATATCCTTTAGTTTATCAATCCCTTTTCCGCTCACAGCAGAAATGAAAACCAAATCCACATCTTTAGGAAGTTCTGGAGCCAAATCACGAATCATATCTTCATCAAAAATATCGGATTTAGTAATGGCCAATATTCTTGACTTATCGAGTAATTCAGGATTGTATTGCTTGAGTTCGTGAAGTAGAATTCGGTATTCCTTATCGATATTATCGGTATCAATGGGCACCATAAATAATAAAGTGCTATTACGTTCGATATGTCGTAAGAATCGTAGTCCGAGTCCTTTACCTAGATGAGCTCCTTCAATAATTCCAGGGATATCGGCCATAACGAAGCTCTTGTTATCACGATAGCTAACGATGCCTAGGTTGGGTTTTAAAGTCGTGAAATGGTATTCAGCAATTTCGGGTTTTGCGGCTGAAACCACGGATAGGAGGGTTGATTTTCCACTGCTGGGGAAGCCGACTAAACCAACATCAGCCAATACTTTGAGTTCCATTACAACAAAGCCTTCTTCTAAGGGTTCGCCAGGTTGAGCATACATTGGAGTTTGATTCGTAGCGGTTTTAAAATTGGCATTGCCAAGTCCACCGCGGCCACCTTTTTTTACAATTATTTCTTGACCTTCTTCAACTACTTCTCCAATAATTTCAAGAGTTTCGGCATCTTTAATAATGGTACCGAGTGGGACGTCAATTATGTAATCTGCGCCATCGGCGCCGGAGCACAGCTGACTGCTACCACCTATGCCTTCGCCAGCCTTGATATGGCGTGTAAATCGGAGGTGCAAAAGGGTCCAAAATTGTGAATTACCTTTGGCAATAACATGCCCTCCCCTTCCTCCATCACCACCATCTGGGCCTCCTCGGGGAACATTTTTTGCGCGTCGGACGTGTACCGATCCTGCGCCCCCTTTTCCCGATTGGCAGTGAATTTTTACGTAATCAACAAAGTTGGATTCAGCCATTTATATTAAAAATTTATTTTTTTAGAAACTTCAACATCAATGCTCTCGAATACGGTTTCGTCATCAGCAGAGCCATCTTGTTGAATGAGTTTGTTTTGTTCGGCATAGAAAGAGGCAACGTCTTTTTTAATGGTATGTTTCCATTCTTCTAGGCGGTGAATAATCACGTCGGTATTCATGTCGTAAGGACGTGCTTTTTGAGTTTTGCTGCGTTCCGATAGTCGCTTGATGGCGGCTAAGGTGCCGATATTTAATTCAATAGCTAAATCCACTTTTGAATTTATCTTTTTCAATAAACCATCGAGAATATAGGCTTGAACGAGAGTCCTAGGAAAACCTTTAAAAACATAACCATTCACATGTGGATTATCGCGAATCACCATTTCGATAATTCTAATGGGATATTCATCGGGAACGAGATCCCCGCGCAACATAAATTCTTGGCATTTGAGTCCCAAATCACTACCTGAGGCAATTTCTTGTCGCATGAGTTTGCCGGTAGAAATGTAGGCCAAATTGTATTTATCAGCCAATTTTTTGGCTTGAGTACCGCGACCCGCACCAGGTTTACCGGTAACGACGATATTAAAATAGTTTCGTTTTAGCGTTTTCTCAATGGCGTCATTCAATCTTTTGGTGATATCGTCGATGGTGCCTACTCCATTGATACTGATATACTTGCCTCTATCTTTATAAAAGTCGATAAGCGGTAAGGTTTTATCTTCATATTCGGTAAGTCGATTTTGAATGACTTCCAAATTGTCATCACTTCGTCCTGAGACTTTACCCCGATCCATTAAACGACTCACAAGCTCGTCTTTTGGCACTTCAAGGCTCAACATAAAACTAAGCTGAGTATTGAGTTTTAAAAGTAGGCCATCTAAAATATAAGCTTGTACCACGGTACGAGGAAAACCATCGAAAAGAATGCCATCTCTATTTTCGCTAACGATTCGTTTTTCGATAATTTGTACGATTAGGTCATCACTTACAAGGCCTCCCTTGGCAATAATGTCTTTTGCTTTAAGTCCTAAATTTGAACCAGCAGCAATCTCAGCGCGTAGAATATCGCCTGTGGAGATGTAAGTAAGATTGTATTTTTCGATGAGGTACTTCGACTGGGTACCCTTTCCAGCTCCTGGAGGGCCAAACAATGCGATGTTTAACATGGGGTAGTTATTTAGTTTATGTATGTGTAAGTTCGTATATTTCAGGAAAGTTACGCCCTAATTCATCATAGTCAAGCCCATAACCAACAACAAAATCGTTGGGGATGCTATATCCAATATAGTGAATTGGGAATTTTTTTTGAAAACTTTCTGGTTTGAACAATAGACTTGCAATACGGATGCTTTTTGGCCCCAGCTTATTGAGGTCGGTAAGTAGATTTTCCATGGTGATTCCGGTGTCCACTATGTCTTCAACCACCACAATTTCTCTGCCAGCGATATTATGTTGTAGTCCAATAATCTCTTTTACCTGCCCTGAAGTTTGCATTCCTTGGTAGGACGAAAGCTTAACAAAAGTAAGCTCACATTCGATATTTATATTTTTTATCAAATCTGATGCAAACATGAACGCGCCATTTAAAACAATGATAAACAATGGCTTAAGTCCATTGTAGTCATGGTCAATTTGCTTTGCCAAATCGGAGATTCGTTTTTGAATGTCGTCTTGTGCAAATTTTAATACGAAGGTTTTATCTTTAATTTGTACCCTGTGCATGGAATGTAGTAATGAGGGGCAAATATAATTTTTTTTTTGGGAGGTCGATTTATAAAAACTAAGGAATTGATTAAAATTTTAAGTGCCTTTTTATTTGATTGTTCCTTTTGGGCCTTAGGGTATCATTTATTAAAGGTTTTTAATAGAAATCCGCAATAAAGTAAGTAAAATACTAATGGGTAACACTATCAATTGAATTATCTTTGAGCCTTTGAAAACATTATAATTTAACACTACTGAACTCGCCAAAAGCCTTGTCATTCCGAGCGTAGCGAGGAATCTAAAATTTTTAATCGGTCAGTAGTGATAATTTAATTTA